>CBESNZ010000063.1:0-11601 GCA_965531045.1 uncultured Acidimicrobiales bacterium | reverse complement strand
GAAGGGATCCTGCAACGCGCCGACGAACAGGCGACCAAGCTGCTGGCGGCGGCCGAGAGCGAGGCCCAAGCCACCCGCGAAGAAGCCCGTCGCCAACGCAGCCAGCTCGACGTCGAGATAGAACGACTTCGTCTCACCGCCGAACAAGACGCCGAAGCCATCCGGGCCGAGGCCCAAATATCGTCGAATGCTCTCCTCGGCACGACCGCGGAAGCCGAACAACGGGTCGCCCGGCTCGAGGCAGAGCAGAACGCTCGCCTCCAGCGAATCGAGGCCGAAGAAGCCGAGCGCCGCGAGACGGTCGAACGCGAACTCGCCGAACTGCGAGAATCGGTCCAGGCCGGGCTCGACGAACGTCGGGCGGCCATCGCCAACGAACTCGATCAGCTCCGGTCGCAACATCGCTCCGAGCTCGAGCTCGATGCCGAACGCTTCCACGAATCCCTCCAGAGCACGCTCGACGAGCGCCGCGTCCGGGTCGCCAACGAGCTCGATGAGCAGCGGGCGCGACATCTTGCGGAGATCGAACGAGAGCGAGCAGCGCACGATTCCGACCGACGGTCTCTCGCCGACAAACAAACCGTCCTCGAGAGGCAGCAGGCAGAACTCCGCACGGCAAAGGAGGCGCTCGCGTCGGCGCAGGCCGAGCTCGACTCGGCCCGCGAACAGCTGACGGCGAGCCGCGCGGAGCTCGCCGACGCGCAGGCGGCAACCGCTGCCAAACAAGAAGAACTCGATGCGGCCCAAGTCCAGTTGGAGCAAGCCCTCGCCCAGCTCAACGCCGAGCGGGCCGAGGCCAACTCGCTCACCAAAGCCGCTGAAGCGGAAGCCCGCAGAATCGCCGATGCTGCACAAGCTGAAGCGGCGACAACCCGCGAGCTGCTCGAAGCCGGCCAACTCGAACTCGATCGGGAGCGGGCTGCGGTCGCACAGGCCACAGCCGAGCTGGCGGCGAAGGCGTCCGAGCTCGAACTGGCCCAAGCTGCGCTGGACGAGGCCCAGCGGGTACTTCTCGTCGAACATCACGAGCTGCTCGGCGAGCGCGCCCGCATCGCCGACCAGCAGGCCGAGTACGAAGCCCTTCGGGCTCAGAGCCAGTCGATCAGCGAGCAGGCTTCGTCCGAAGCCCAGGATGTACGAGCCAGCGCCGAGGAAGAGGCTCGGCGACTCCGCATGGATGCGGTGGCATTTCGGGCCAGCGCCGTCGAGTTCCGCGAGCAAGCCATGCAAGAACTCAGCGAGCGAAAGAAAGAACTCGACGCTCGCGAAAACGAACTGCAGTCGCGCTCGGATCAGCTCGACGCCGAACTCGCCGAGCGACGCCAAGATGCCTTCGACGTGCTCGATGCCGATCTTGCGAGTGCGCGGGCACAACGCGAGGCCGAGATGGCCGCACTTCGCGAGGAAGCCGAGGAGCGGCTCGCTGAGGCCGAGGCGAAGTTGGCTGAAGCCGAGGCCGTGATGGCCGAAGCTCTCGCCGCCTTCGAGCAGACCGAGGCATCCGCCGCAGAGCGAGCCGACGAGTTGCTCGCCGATGGCCGTAGTCGACTCTCCGCTGCCATCACCGAGGCCGATCAGCTCCAACGCGACCTCGATCGCGAGACCGACGAGGCCCGCTCGCGGCAGGAGGCGGAGCGATCCCGGCTGGCAACGACGATCGATGCCGATCTCGCGAAGATGGCCGCCGACGCGCAGGCCCTGGCCGAGCGCCAAAAGCACGAACTGAAAAAACTCCGATCCTCCACGCAGCACGAGCTCGCGAAACGCCTCGACCGGGCTGAAGCAACCCTCACAGAACAGCGCGCCGCATTCGAAGCCGAATTCGTCGAACATCGCGCCCGGCTCGAGACAGACCTCGAGTCACAACGGAAGGCGATGATCGACGACCTCCGGTCCCAAGCGGCGACCGAACTCGACGCCGACGCGGTGCTGGCCACGGTCATCTCTTCGGTCCGCACCGATATGGCCGACATCCGCGACGCCGCGCGAGCCGAAATCGACAAGATCCGTGAGAGCGCCGAAGGCGATCGTAACCGCCAGGGCGAGCTGCTGGCCGAAGCCGCAGAACTCAACGCACAAGCCCGACGCGTACTCGAGGAGGCCCACACCGCGGCGGAGGCACTCCATTCGAAGGCTCTGGCCGAGCTCGTCGATGCCCGAGAGCGGGCTGAAGCAAGCGACCGAGAGGCGCAGGCCCGAGTTGCGGCGCTCGCCGACACCGAGCGTGCGATGCAGACACGCCTCGCCGACGTGATCGACACCCTGCAAGGAGCCGTCGGTCCTTCACAACCAGATACCCCGTCACCGGACGACCAAACGGTGGTCGAACGTGGTGCAACGTCCGCCTCGCAACCGGAATCGTCCACCCCCAGTGCCGACGGGCCGTCCAAACCGCATTCGTCGCAGCGTCCGCCCGGCGTCACCAGACCGGAGCGAAACCGCCCCGGTGGCGAAAACAGTCGGCTTCGCCCGCCCGGTTTCAGCACCCCTGCATCACTTTCCATTGCCAACGAGGCATTGGACGACGTTTCAGGCACTTCTCATGACACCCCGACTCCAGATCACGCCTCGTCACCGCGTGTTTCGCCGCCACTTACCGCCGAGGGCGACCGGATTGCCGACGCCCTGCACGAGTCGATACGACGGGCGCATGACGAAAAACGTGGCCAATAAACCTCCGGTCAGAAACCGGCGATTGCCCGTTGTGAGGCGGAAATTTCAGCGATTATCGCGATCGCGCTTGCGCAACCAGCACTTCATATTGTAACGTCATTGCAACGTTCGGGATTGATCGTCAACCCCTCCAGATCTGCCTCGGTAGATCGAGACGAATCAAAAACGAACCCTCGAGGGTCGCCTCGATGCTGGCAAGGCACGGTTTCTCACCAAAACCCCCCGTGGCAATGTTGAAATTGCAACGAACGTTCTGCCCATCGATGCGGCCCTCGGGCCGTTCACCGGCGTCGTCAGGCGTCAGGCGGGTTCAATGACCTGACGGCCCTCCAGCGCACGGCCGAGGGTCAATTCGTCGGCGTACTCCAGATCGCCACCCACCGGCAGTCCGCTGGCGATTCGCGTCGTGCGAACACCCATCGGCGAAATCAGCCGGGCGAGATACATCGCAGTGGCCTCGCCCTCGATGTTGGGATTGGTACACAGGATCAACTCGGTAATGCTTTCGCCGTCGATACGGCCGAGCAGCTCCTTCACGCGCAGTTGGTCGGGTCCAATCCCGTCGATCGGGCTGATCGCTCCTTGAAGCACGTGGTAGCGGCCACGAAACTCCTGGGTTCGCTCAACGGCGACGATGTCGCGAGGCTCCTCGACGACGCACAGGACGCCGTCTTCGCGGCGGCCGTCGGTGCAGATTCCGCACTGCGCGTCGCGCACGGCGATGTTGAAGCACCGCGGGCAGAAGGCGATCTTGTCCTTGACCTCGACAATCGCCGCCGCCAACCGTTTGGCGTCGAGGTCGGGCACCTTGAGCAGATGAAAGGCAATCCGTTGCGCGGATTTTGGACCAACGCCGGGCAAGCGGCCGAGTTCGTCGATGAGATCCTGCACCGGACCTGCGTAGACCGATGCCATGTCTAGGCGTCGTCTCCGCCGAGTAGGCCACCGAGGTCGAGACCACCAAGATCGAGACCACCGAGATCGAGTGCCCCGGCTTGGGAGTCGGCGATCTTTGCGGCGGCGTCGCGCAGTGCAGCGAGGACGAGGTCTTCGAGCATCACGACATCGTCGGGGTCGACGGCGCCGGGGTTGATCTTCACCGATTCGAACTCGAAGTTGCCGTTCACGCGCACGGTCACCATGCCACCGCCTGCGGTGCCCTCGACGACTTCGGCCGCAGCAGCTTGGCCGGCGGCCATCATGTTTTGGGCCTGGGCCAATAGTCCAGACAGGTCGGGCATCTCAGGTTGATCGCTCATGGGTCCATCCTCGCTTAGTCGCTAGGTCTCTTCAACGACCTCGGTACCGGGGAAAGCCTCGGTGAGCCGGTCGATGTTGCCGCCCCCGGCGGGGGCGTCGGTGAGATCATTCATATCGATGACCTCTTCGGGTTCGTCTGCCGCGGGGGCCGCAGGCGTCGGACGGGGCGTATTCGATGGCGGAGGTGGTCCGCCGCCACCGGCGACCAACCGCACGGAGACCGGGCCGCCGAAGTGGGCTGAGAATCCGGCTTCGTAGTCAGCCTGCAGCTCTTCGCACTTTTGCCGCGTCATGTCGTTGGGCAAGGACATGATCACCGTGTCGAGTTCAACCGCGGCGATTTGGCCGCTGGAGAACCGCGACTTGGCTCGTTTGGAAACCTGGCCCGATACCGTCTCGGCCCACGCCTTTTGCACGACCTCGAGCTCGGGCAGCGAAAATGCACCCGCCTCACCGGCGCGAGCGGGTTCTGAAGCGGGCTCCGACGGCGGCGCCGGCGTTGGCTCTGCCACGGGCGGGGAGGTCGGTGCGGCGGCAACCGGTGGTGTCGGTACCGCAGGGGGTACGGGTGGGGCGAGCGACGCACCGGCGATGGCGGGCTCGCCGGATGGTGCGTCGACATCGATCGCCTCGATCGGCGGTGGTTCTATGCCCTTGGACTTCAGGAACGCCCGTGCCGTATCGGCCGGACGCGCGCCGACTTCCTCGTCGACAGACGGCGCCGACACAACGGGGGCCGCGACCGGAGGTGGGATCGGTGGGGGGCTTGCAGCGGAGCTCGGGGCTTCGGGTTGTTGTCGGCTCGGAGGGTCGGCTTCTGCGGCTGCCTTCGTGACCGGTTCGGGCGCAGGAGGTGCAGCCGTCTCGGGTGCGATGATCGGGGCAGCCGCCGTCGCCAAACTGCCGGAGGCCAATGCTTGCTCGAGTTTTGCGACCCGTTGCCCGAGCGCGGCCGCCGACGAGTCGACCTCGGGGCGTGTGAGGCGCACGAGCGCTACTTCGAGATCGATTCGAGTGTCGGGCGCCTGCCGCATGTCGATCAGCGCGGTACCGACGACTTCGAGCGCATTGGTGAGGGCGGCCGGCGTGAGCCGAGACGCGTACTCCTGCGCTCGCGTTTGCTGGCTCGCCGAGGCGTACCCCAGCTCGGATCCCATGGCGAGCAGGAACGCATCGCGTAAGGCACCGATGAGCGACTCGCCGACGGTCCGTGGGTCGAGCCCGCGCTCGGTGGCATCGGCCACAGCGGCGAGCGCCTTGCCGGGGTCGGCCGACGCCAAGGCCTCGAGCAGGTCGGTGGTGGAGGTGTCACGATCGCCGATACCGCCAGCGGCGACCACTTGGTCGAGCGCGGAGAGCGTGTCGCGCGCCGAGCCCCCGCCGACCTGGACGACGTACTCGATCGCGTCGTCGTCGACCTCGAGGCCGGCCTGTTCCACGATCCACCGGACGTGATCGACCATGGTCTCGGCCGGCAGCAACGTGAGTTCGAGGTGCTGCGTCCGGCTGCGGATGGTCTGCACGACCTTGTGCGGCTCGGTGGTGGCCATCACGAACACGACGTGGTCGGGCGGTTCTTCGAGCGTCTTGAGGAGCGCGTTCTCGGCGCCCGACGTGAGCATGTGCACCTCGTCGAGGAGATACACCTTGTGACGACCCGGCGTACCGAGGTTGACCTTGCTGATGAGGTCGCGGATGTCGTCGACCCGGTTGTTGGAAGCGGCATCGAGTTCATGCAGATCGAACGAGGTTCCGGCGTTGATGGACACGCACGAATCGCACTCGTCACACGGCTCACCATCATGTGGATTCTCGCAGTTGAGCACCTTGGCAAGGATGCGGGCGAGGGTGGTCTTGCCCGTGCCGCGGGGGCCACTGAGCAAGTAGGCGTGGCCTACGCGTTCCTCACGAACCGCGTTCTGCAGTGCCTTGATGACGTGATCTTGGCCGCGAACGTCGGCGAACGTTCCGGGCCGAAAGCGGCGGTACAGCGACTGGTGCTCCATTGCGTCGCGAGCCTAGTGGGCGGCGCTTGACGCGCGACGGGGTCAGTCGAGTCCGATTTGGCTGCGGCGTTGCGCCGCCCAGAGCACAACGAGCTTCATGCTGGCGGCGCCGACCATCGCGAGCAGCGCCACCGTCGAGATGCGGTTGAACCACGAGTCGATGCTGGCGATCGTCCGAAGGAAATCCCAATCGGGCGGGGTGGATGCCAACGCCCGCTGGCGGACCTCTTCGAGGCCACGACCCAGCACGGCCAACAGCAGCCAAACAAGAAAGCCGATCTGCAGTGCCCCACCTGCGTGCTCGTCGGCGAGGTTCGCCCAGTCGCGCTCGTAGACGACGCGACGCAAAAGCGCTGGCACGGCGGGTGCGGCGGGTTCGGCTGAAGTCTCCACGTGCTCTCAGTCTCGCCAGACGGGCGCAAAGATGCCAGTCGGGCTGGCATCCGCCGGCTGCGCCTAACCGGCGCACCCGGGTTGATGGGCGAACCGTGGGGTGAACAACACGGTCCGGCTCTCACCATCGACGATCCACTCACTCAGCTCGGTCGCTCGGGCGGCAGCCTCAATCGCAGGGTGCGCTTCCTCCACCGTCAGATCGGCGCACCAAATGAAGTTGTCAGCGCCCTTGTCGAACACGTCGCCGCCAAGAGGCCACGTCGCAACCGGGCCGGCCGCAAGGCCATCCTGCGCAACGAACTCTGTGGAATAGACCAACCAGCGCTCAGGCGCATACGCGTCGCCGGCACCGATGGCGGGGCCGTTGCCGGCGCTGTCGATGAGCGCCGTCAGATCGGCACGGGCCTCGATCGCCGGTGCCTTCAGGTCGGATCCCGGTCCGATTCCGAGCGCCTCGGCCGACACGGTGCGCAACTCACCGTCGACCCAAGCCGTGACGCTGGTACTCCCCGCATCGGCGACGTTCGGCATACCAAAGTCCACGCCGTCGGCGAACAACCCTGAATCCGCGGCCTGCGCCAGAAGCGCCTCGACATCGCCAACGGGTAGCTGCACGACCTCGATGGACGGAAGTGCCGGACCCGGAAACGCCAGCGGTTGGACGCCGGGACGCACCATACGGCCGTCGGCAAAGATGACCAGCTGGGGATACTCCCGCAACGACGCCTCGAGCATTTGGAAGCCGCCCCCTCGCTCCACGGCGAACACCACCTGATCCGCGGCGACGCCGTCGAGGCCCACGCCGTCCGTGCCGGCGGTTGTGGTCGGTGGGTTCGCGCTGGTGGTCGTCGACCCGACCTCGACCGAAACGCTGCCGCATCCAACGGCCAACAGGAGCAGGACGCCCACGATGGCGACCGGAAGTATCGTCGCCGGAAATCCTGAAGGCGGCGAGGAGCGGAGCACACGGTGGTTTCGCATAACGGTCCGACGATACGACATCGGCAAAAGTTCCTCCGCCGAACGCGTTTGCGGCCCTGCGCCGGATCGACACTGTTCACCGTCGACGGGTACTCTCAGCACCGCGGCGGATCACAACAGGGGGAATTTCTTTGCGTACGACCAGGGTGCTTCGAGGCGCCGCGCTGCTCACCGTCATGATGGTCGTTGCGACGGCCTGTGACTACTTCTATCCCCCGTTCGTCAACCGCATCGATGCCCCGGTCGTGCTCACCGGGGCTGATATTCCCCTCGCACAGGGCACCGACCCCGCGGTCGGCGTCGGCTACCGCTGGAACGCCACCGCGTCGGCCTGGGTGCAGATCCCAATCCAGATCGATGAACGACATGTCGTCAATTTCGGCACGCAGCCCTCCAACAACAACACGGCCGGTGTCGACGGCACCGTGTACGGCAACGGCACGTCGGTCACCGCACTGCAGTACTCCGATGCCGGAACATTCGTCGGCGCCGATCCCGATGCCACATTCGACGCCGACGACGAGCTGTCGTTCATGTCGCGCGACGCCGGCGATCAGGCTCCCAGCGCCACGGCCAACCCGACCGGTACGACCGGGCTCGGTCTCGAGCTCGAGGTCACCGATCCGACCAGCAGCTCCACCGGCTACGTGTATCTCTTCACCGGGACGCCAGGGGCCGACCCATCGGCCGGCCTCGACTACGTCGACTACACCTTCTCGCTCGACTCCGGCGACTACAAGACCACGTACCTTCGGGCCAATGGCCCAAACCCCGAGTCGTCGACCGTCACCGGCCAGAGCTACACGATGGGCTTCAGCGATCGTTGGTTCCACGACGAGCTCACCATCACCGACGGCTCCGGCGTCGACATCCTCGATGGTCACAAGAGCCAATTCTCCATCGATTCCTGCAGCCGCTCCAACGTCACCTTCGCCGACGCCGAGGGTGCGTTCGTCGCCAATATCGACGGACCGGTGCGCGGTATTCGTTCCTACGTCGGCGCCAACAGCGGCCCGCTCACCCAGCGCACGTTCCTCTTCTATCGCGATCGCTACGAGATGATCACCGACCTTCGGGTGCATCTAATCGGCGGCGTCATGTCGTTCGTCGACCTCAGCGCAGCAGCCGTCGGTATGACCTACGGCAACAGCGAGATGGCCGGCACCACCACCATCGACGGCAATCCGGACACCGTGCCGTCCGCCGTCCCAGCGTGGTCGTACGTGTCGGGCCCGCAGGGGGTGGTCCTGTATTCCAGCACCGTCGAAACCTCGGCGACGCTCACCTCGTCGACGTTCTACCTCGACGACAACACCCCGCCGTGGACCGAGTGTTGGGGCGATGGCGATTTCTACGGCGCCGCAGGGACGCAGTTCGGCGGCGGCATTCCCAACACCGATCCGAGCATCGGCGGCACCGCCACCTTCCAGTCACGCGAGGTTGTCGCCACGTTCACCGCTGGTCTCAACGCGGCAGCGTGGGCTCCTGTGTGGCACGCGGCAATCGCCAACGACGTCACGGTCACCGCCACGGTCTTCTGATTCCGTTCGCCGAATCGGCCGAGCGACCAGATCGGCCCGCTACGCTGTGCCACGGATTCGCCCCCCGGGGCGATGCCTGGAGGAGTGCGAGAGCGGCCGAATCGGCACGCTTGGAAAGCGTGTGAAGGGAAACCTTCCGTGGGTTCAAATCCCACCTCCTCCGCCAACGTGATGTCGCGAGACATCGGAAACCCTCGAACCCTCGGTTCGGGGGTTTCGTGCGTTCGGGCCGAACATGCTCGATCTCCGGCCCGGCTACGGTGCGACCATGGCCGAACAAGTAGCGCTCGACGTGTGCGTGGTGGGGGCCGGCCCGGCTGGACTCACGCTGGCACGACAGCTCGCCGACACCACCGCGACCTACGAGGTCTTCGAGCGCAATCACGAGGTCGGCGGGATCTGGGACATCGACGCGCCCGGCTCACCGATGTACGAGTCGGCCCACTTCATCTCCTCGCGCCGCCTCTCGGGCTTCCCCGGTTTCCCCATGCCGGACGACTACCCCGACTACCCGAATCACCGTCAGATCCTCGCCTATGTCCGAGCGTTCGCCGACCACTTCGAGCTGCGCCGCAACATCACCTTCAACACCGCCGTCGACCGCGCCACCGTGGGCGACGACGGACTCTGGGACCTGCAGCTGTCCACCGGTGAAACCCGTCGCTGTCGCTACCTCGTTTGCGCAAACGGCGTCACCTGGGAACCGAACGAGGTCACCTGGCCCGGCGAGTTCAACGGCGAGATCCGACACTCGGTCACGTACCGCACCGCCGGCGAGTTCGAGGGCAAACGCGTACTCGTCATCGGCGCCGGAAACTCCGGCGTCGACATTGCCTGCGATGCCTCCTTCGCCGCCGACCAGGCTTTCCTCAGCATGCGGCGCGGCTACCACTTCGTACCCAAGCACCTGTTCGGCATCCCGACCGACGAGTTCGCATCGACCGGACCCAAGCTGCCGCATCGCGTGGAACAAGCCCTGTTCGGCGCAGCGCTCCGAGTGATCAACGGCGACCTTCGCAAGTACGGCCTACCCAAGCCGGACCACAAACTGCTCGAGTCACACCCCCTCATGAACACCCAGATTCTGCACTACCTGGGCCACGGCGATTGCATCGCGAAGGCCGATGTCGAGCGGTTCGACGGCGACCACGTGGTCTTCGTCGACGGCACCCGGGAAGCCATCGATCTGGTCATCGCGGCCACCGGCTACCGGCAGATCTGTCCGTATCTCGACGGTGACCTGCTCGAGACCGATCGCGACCGGCCCAACCTGTACCTCGGGGTCTTCTCCCGCCATCAACCCAATCTCGCTGTTTTGGGGTTCGCCGAATTCGCGTCGGCTGCCTACGAGAACTTCGCCGCGATGGCCGAACTCATCGTCGCCGACGCAACGGCGCCCAGCGATTCGACGCGCAAGGCCACGTTGCTCGAGCTCAAGCGGTCACACCGACCCGATCTCAAGGGCGGGCATCACTACATCGACTCCGACCGCCACACGAACTACATCGACGTCGACACGTACCTGAAGATCCTCGCCGACGTGAAGCAGCAGCTCGGGCTGTCGCCCGCCTGATCTCAGGAGGGTGCAGGAAAGGGCCGCATCAAACCGAACGCGTCGGCGGTTGGCCCGTTCGCCCGGAGCTTCGCCAATCGATCGAAGGCTTCGGCGAGGTCCGGGATCGTTCCCTCCGGCGTCCACCAACACACGGTGGATGGTTCGGCCGGAGCCTCGAACCACTCGCGGCGACGCTGCATGGCCGGTTTGTGGGCGGTTTTGAACACGAAATCGTGCAGCGATTCGACGTCTCGCCAAATGGAGTAGTTGACGATGAGGAGCGGATCGTCGCTGTCCGGAGCAGCCACGTAGCTGGAGGACTGGCCGTCCTCGTCGGTGAGGCGCCAGACGAATCCATCGCTCGCCTCGGCCAGCGAGTTGATCGGATCGAGATTGTCGACAAAGCCAGCCGACGCAGGATGATCCAACGGCTGGTGCAGTGTGGCGATGTTGAGCTGGGCCAAGTGATGGGTCACGACAAAATCCTACGCGACACGAATACGGCGCGGACGGGTAGTATTTAGGTAGCACCCGTTTTGGGATGTGACGGCCGGGTCCTGTGCAAGCAAGGTCCGTGAATCGAGTCAGGGTCGGAAGGCAGCAGCTCTCAGCGGAGCCCTTGTTGTGCCGCAGATCGCCTGGTCGTCACTTCCGAAAACGGGTGCCGGTCGTTCCTGCGGCGCTGGGCGCCTCGGCACTTCCGGCCTTTTCGCTGGCGCGAAAACGCCCCTACCTCACAATCGACAGGTCTTGGCGGCGAGGACAAACGCCAGGAAGAGCGGATGTGGCGCGTCGGGTGAACTGGTCAGTTGCGGCTGGTACAGCGTGGCTACGAAGAACGGATGGTCGCGCCGTTCGACAGCCCGCACTTCACCGGTGTCATCAACCGCCGACACGAACAGTCCACCCGCGCTGGCCTGATCCTGAAACGCCGGATTCATGCCGTAGTTGCACGTGGTCTGCTCGATCGCAACGTCGGTGCCGTACCAGCGACGCATCCGGCTGTCCGCTGCGAAGGTCACCTCGATCTGCGTCCCCGCCAACGAACAGCTCAAGGCGCTGACAACGGGCGTGCCCTCATCGCCGTACTCCTCGTGCACTGCGTCGGACACGGCCAGCTTGGTGATCGCGTGCTCGACCAGCACGTGTTGGAAGCCGCCTCACGTGCCGACCAGCGGCACGCCCCGTT
>CBESNZ010000062.1:0-11639 GCA_965531045.1 uncultured Acidimicrobiales bacterium | reverse complement strand
CCCCCCCCCCCTGCGGCGCCGCCCCCTGCCGATACGGCGGTTGTGTGGCGCGTTGCTGCAAGATCGGCGGGGAGACTCCGCCGCGCAGCACCGGAAGTTGGGTACCGTAAGCGCTCGTGTCTGGGCCAGCGAACGAACCCTCTCCACTCACATTTCTCGGTAGCGATCGGCCGATCGCCCGACGCTTGGCGCGCCCGCTGCGCAACTTCTTGCAGGTGGAGTCAGCGGGCGGCATTCTCCTGCTGCTGGCGACCGTCGGAGCCCTTGTTTGGGCCAATTCACCCGTGAAGGATTCGTACCACGAGTTCTGGGACACGACGGTCACCATTTCCGTGGGCGACGCGTTCAGTCTCGACGGCCACGAGGCCGTCGTCGACGACGAAGACCACAGCACCGAAGAAGCCGTCACGGAGGACCATGTTGGGTCAGCCGAAGGCGTAGGCGATGTTGCGGCTGCAGAGGGCGAATCTGGGTCAGCCGAAGGCGTAGGCAATGTTGCGGCTGCAGAGGGCGAATCTGGGTCAGCCGAAGGCGTAGGCGATACAGACGTCGAGCACCACGGCATCTCGATCAAGGCGCTCGTGAACGATGCGCTCATGGTGATCTTCTTCTTCGTGGTCGGCATGGAGATCAAGCTCGAGCTCGTCGCGGGGCAATTGCGCGATCGTCGCGCGGCGGCGCTGCCCGCCATGGCAGCCCTGGGCGGCATGATCGTGCCCGCGCTGATCTTCTTCGCGTTCAACTCATCCAGCCCGGAGTCTGCGGGTTGGGGCATCCCGATGGCCACCGATATCGCGTTTGCGTTGGGCGTGGTGTCACTTCTCGGCAATCGGGTTCCGAGCGCACTCAAGGTGTTCCTGCTGACGTTGGCGATCGTCGATGACATCGGAGCGATTCTCGTGATCGCGCTGTTCTACACCGCCGACCTGTCGCTCGTGTGGCTCGGAGTCGCGCTCGCCTTACTGCTTCTGACCTATCTGATGCAGCGAGTGAAGATCTGGTATATCCCGCTGTATGTCCTGGTGGGCGTCGTCGTGTGGTTCGCCGTGTTCGAGTCCGGTATTCACGCGACCATCGCCGGGGTCTCGCTGGGGCTGCTGACCCCAGCTGTTCCCCTGCAGCGCAAGCCGCGTCGCGACGACTGGCTCGGTCCAATCTTCGGGGACATTCAGGTCGGTGCTCCCGACGTGCGCGCCGCCGGCTTCGAGATTCGCGAGACGTCGTCGGTGGCCGATCGCCTCACAACGATCCTCCATCCCTTCTCGAGCTACCTCATCATTCCGATCTTCGCGCTGGCCAACGCCGGTATAGCCCTGTCGTTTGACGGCATCGTCGACGAGTTCACATCGAACATTTCGCTGGGCATCATTCTCGGACTGGTGGTCGGCAAGCTCGTCGGGATCACCGCATTCACCTGGCTGGCGACCGCGCTCGGCATCTCGAACCTCCCAACCGGGGTCAGGTGGCCGCAGATCATCGGCATCGCCATCGTGGCCGGCATCGGCTTCACCGTGTCGATCTTCATCACCACGCTGGCCTATTCCGATACCGGAATCCAGGACCAGGCCAAGCTGGGCATCCTGATCGCTTCGGTGATTGCTGCGGTGATCGGGCTCCTGGTCCTCGCCCGTTCTGCGCCTGCTGCAGAGGACCGCGAAGTCGTCGGCGAAGACAGCGAACTCACTCCCACAGCGGACTTCTGACCCGATCGCGCGCCAACAGCGCGCTGATTTGACCGGTCAATACGCGTCCAATCGGGCCGATAGGGCGCACTATTGCCAAACTTCGGCCTACTCTGCGGCTGACCGTCTCGGCGAAACCACGGTTTCGCTGCGCCCGCTTGCCCCTCATTGAAGAAGATCTGAACCCGTGCCCAACGCTCTCGTCATAGTCGAGTCACCCGCCAAAGCCAAGAAGATCGCCGGCTACCTCGGCGACGGTTTTGTCGTCGAGTCTTCGATCGGCCACGTGCGCGACCTGCCGCAGGGGGCCGCCGATGTCCCCGCCGCCTACAAGGCGGAGAAGTGGTCACGGCTCGGCATCGATGTCGACAACGATTTCAAACCGCTGTACGTCATCAACCGCGACAAGAAGGATCAGATCAAGAAACTCAAGGCGTTGTTGAAGGACGCCGACGAGCTCTATCTCGCAACGGATGAGGATCGCGAGGGCGAGGCCATCGCGTGGCACCTGTTGGAGGTGCTCAATCCGCAGGTCCCGGTGAAGCGCATGGTGTTCCACGAGATCACCAAGAAGGCGATCCAGGCGGCCGTTGACAATCCTCGCGAGCTCGACCGGCGCATGGTCGACGCGCAGGAAACCCGCCGCTTGCTCGACCGGTTGGTCGGGTACGAGGTGTCGCCGGTGCTGTGGAAGAAGGTCATGCCGAAGCTCTCGGCCGGTCGGGTCCAGAGTGTTGCCACCCGCATCGTGGTCGAGCGAGAACGCGAGCGGATGGCGTTCATCCGAGCTTCCTATTGGGATCTCAAGGCAAAGTTCGGCGTCACCGTCGAGGTCCCGGCGGGTCAACCGCGCGAGTTCGGCGCCACCCTGGTCGAAGTCGACGGCAAACGCATCGCGTCGGGTCGCGATTTCGACGAGAACGGTCGCCGCAAGAACGACGACGTTGTGGTGGTCGACGAAGAGCGAGCCAGGCGCCTGGCCGCGGGACTTGGCATCGTCGAGGGATTGGCCAAGGTCCCCGACGACGCAGACGCCGATGCCGCGCCCGAGCGCACGTTCGAGGTTGGCCCGAACGCAGCGACGTTCACGGTCGACTCGATCGAGCCCCGGCCCTACCGCCGCAAGCCTGCCGCACCGTTCATGACGTCGACGTTCCAGCAGGAAGCCGGACGTAAGCTCCGCCTTTCGTCGGCGATGGCCATGCGCGGCGCACAGTCGTTGTACGAGAACGGCTATATCACGTACATGCGTACCGACAGCACCACGTTGGGAACGACGGCGATCGAAGCCGCTCGAACGTTCGTCTCCGAGAAGTTCGGGCCGAGCTTCTTGCCCGACGAACCGCGCACCTATGCGAACAAGGTCAAAAACGCCCAGGAAGCGCACGAGGCGATTCGCCCGGCGGGTGACGCGTTCCGAACGCCGGAAGATGTTGCGTCCGAGGTGTCGAGGTCCGAGGCCGACATCTATCGGATGATCTTCCAACGAACCGTCGCATCGCAGATGACCGACGCGCTCGGAGAAACCAGTGCGGTACGTATCGGCGCGTCCACGACCGATGGCGAGCGGGTCTCCTTTGCCGCCAGCGGTACCGTCATCACCCACCAGGGGTTCCGTCAGGTCTACGTGGTCGGCACCGACAGCGTCGACGACGAGGACGAGGCCAACGATTCTCACCTTCCACCGCTGACGGTGGGCGACATCGTCGACGTCGACGAGCTGAGCGCTGAGGGCCATGAGACGCAACCGCCGGCGCGCTACACCGAGGCATCGTTGGTGAAACGCCTGGAAGAGGTCGGTGTAGGCCGTCCGTCGACGTACGCCTCGATCATGGGAACGATCCAGAACCGCGGGTACGTCTGGAAGAAGGGCAGCGCCCTCGTGCCGTCGTTTACCGCCTTCTCGGTCGTCGGGTTGCTCGAAGGGCATTTTCCGAACCTGGTCGACTACGCATTCACGGCGCGAATGGAAGACGATCTCGACCGCATCGCAAGCGGTACCGCCGAACCCATTCCCTATCTCACGGCGTTCTATTTCGGCGACGGTGATGATCCGGGTCTGAAAGAGAAGGTCAGCGAACGACTCGGCGACATCGACGCCGCGGCCATCAACTCGATTCCGCTCGGTGTCACCGAGGACGGGGAGGTCGTCGTTGCCCGAGTCGGCCGATACGGCCCCTATGTGCAGCGGGGCAAGGGTCCGGCGGAGGGCGAAGAGGCCACCGCTCCATGGCGAGCGAGCATCCCCGACGACATCGCTCCCGACGAGCTCACCCTCGAACGGGCCATCCAGTACATCGAAGCGCCGGCCGGGAACCGTGAACTCGGCGACCACCCCGAGACGGGTCTGATGGTCTACGCCAAGTCCGGACGGTTTGGCGACTACGTGCAGATGGGCGAGATCGTCGACGGCGAGGAAAAACCGAAGACCGGTTCGCTGTTCAAATCGATGGACCTCGAATCCATCACGCTCGAGCAGGCGATGCAGCTGCTGACGCTGCCACGAGAGGTCGGAATCGATCCGTCCGATCAGGGCACGATCACCGTGGCCAACGGACGCTACGGCCCGTACCTCCAGAAGATCTTTACGGACGAGAACGGCAAAGAGAAGAAGGACAGCCGCACGCTTCAGTCCGAGGAGCAGCTGCTCACCATCACGCTCGAGGAGTGCTTGGTCGAGCTGGCCAAACCAAAGCTTCGCCGGGGTGCCGCGCCGAAGGAACCGCTCAAGGTCATGGGCGAGGATCCGTTCAGTGGCGAACAGATGATCGTCATGGACGGTCGCTGGGGCCCGTATGTCACCGACGGCGAGTTCAACGCGTCGCTGCGCAAGGGCGACGTACTCGAAGAGTTGACCGACGAACGCGCGGCCGAACTGTTGGCCGACCGTCGGGCCAAGGGGCCGGCCAAGAAGAAGGCGACCAAGAAGAAGGCCGCCAAGAAGAAGGCCGCCAAGAAGAAGGCCGCCAAGAAGAAGGCCAGCAAGAAGAAGGCCACGAAGAAGAAGGCCACGAAGAAGAAGCCGGCGAAGAAGGCAGCTGCAGCTGACGCAGCTGGTGACGCAACTGATGACATCGCGCCGATCGATCTCGAACCGGCGCCCCCGCAACCCGACAACGCCCTCCCCCCGATGGACGACGGCCCGTTCTGAGATTTGTGAGGGATTCGCGGGTCTCAGACCCCCGAATCCCTCACAAATCTCTCATTCGCGGAGTTGGTAGCGAGAGCGGAAGGTGACCCATGCGGCGATGCCGCTGGCCAGGGGCACCCAGAGCGAAATGATGCGATACGACAGCGTCGCCAGAAGTGCGTTTTGGGTGCTGATCCCCGAGACCACCAGTGCGGCGGTGAGGCCGACCTCGACGAATCCGAAACCGCCAGGGGTGATGGGGATCATCGAGAGGACTGCCGATGTGGAATACGCCAGCAGTACGAGGCTGAGGCGAGGGTCGGCGCCGACGGCGTAGAGCGCGGCGACGAGCGTCAGGTAGTCGAACACCCAGTTGAGCGCTGCCGCCGCGGTGACCTGTGGCCACTTCGGGCCAATGACCGAGACCAGGCGATTGCGCTCGGCAATGAGATGCGACGGATCGACGCTCCAGTCCTTCCGGAACGGCCGACCAAGGGCACCGAACACTCGGTTGAGCACCCGACCGAGCGACACGAGCGGCCGGTCGTAGCTGATGGCTATTGCGCCGAATCCGACCAGTGCGAGAAACAGCACGCCGCCGGCGATTGCCACATGAAGGAGGTCTTCGGGAACGGGTGCTCCGAATATCGCCAACAGCAATGCGGTGGCCGGGATGGCAAACAGCGCAGCCGTCGAGACGATCGAGGTTGCCGCCAACGCACCCGCAGCTTTCGTCGCCGTCACGCCGCTGACGGACAACATGCGGTACAGCGCGGCGCCGCCGACGGCCGCCCCACCGGGGACCACCCTGCTCACGGCGTTCGAGGTGAGTTGGCTCGTGGCGGCGACGAACCAGGAAACCTCGGGGAGGACGATGCGGATGAGCCACCACATGAAGACAAAGCTGATGAATTCGAGCCCGATCATGACGAAGAACCAACCGGCGTGGATCGTGCGGAGCCGCTCGGCCGATGACAACACCTCGAGCACGCGGTCGACGATCTGCGGCGCGACCAAAGAGATCACCATGATGAGGAGCGCGAGGAACACGCCACGCTTGACGTAGCCGCCGATCTCGGCCCCCGACAGCAGCGGGCTTGGACGCGCGCCGTCGTCGAACTCCTGCTCCGGGGATGCATCGGACGGGTGGACCACGCCTCGACGCTAGTGGAAGGCAGCGAATTGCCCTACGAGCTGGCGGCGGCCGGTGCCCGTTGACCGGCGCGCGGCCTAACATGCACGGACGGTTCTTGGGAGAGACGGATTGAGCGCAACCGGGCGTCTGATTGCATTTGAGGGCGGCGAGGGCACCGGCAAGTCCACCCAAGCCGACCTCTTGGCCGCGCATCTCGACGCCACACTGACCTTCGAGCCGGGGGACACCGTGGTCGGTTCCCGAATTCGTCAGATCGTCCTCGACCCCAACCATCCAGAGCTCACCCCCCGGGCCGAAGCGCTGCTGATGGCGGCCGACCGAGCCCAACACGTCGCCGAGATCATCCGCCCGAACCTCACGGCCGGTCGCGACGTCGTCACCGACCGGTATTTGGGTTCTTCCGTCGTCTATCAGGGCATCGGCCGCGACCTCGGCATCGACACCGTGTGGGAGTTGTCCCGGTTCGCCACCGACCACCTGGAAGCAGATCTTGTCATCCTGCTCACCGCTCCCATGACCGAGGTGGCGACGCGCCTCGACCGCGAGCTCGATCGGCTCGAGCAAGCGGGCGACGACTTCCATCAGAAGGTCCACGACGGATTCTTGGAGCTGGCTCGGCGGTTCGACTGGGTGGTCGTCGACGGCGTCGGCTCCGTCGACGAGGTACACGGGCGCGTGCTCACAGCAGTGAAGGACCGGTTCGATGGCTGACGGCTTCGACGCGATCATCGGCCAGCCGCGTGCGGTCGAAGTGTTACGGGGCGCAGTCCCACACCCGACGCACGCCTACCTGTTCCTCGGACCGCGTGGCGCGGGGAAACGCGCCGCTGCCGCCGCATTTGCCGGGGAGGTGCTGGCGCACGGCGCTGGTCTCGAGGCGGCGGAGCGCACACGCGATCTTGCCAGGCGTGAGCAACACCCCGACATCTTCATCCACGTCCCCGAGGGCGCCGTCTTGAGGATTGAGGAGGATGTGCAAGTACTCATCCGCGAAGCGTTCCGATCGCCTGTCGAGTCGGCGCGCAAGGTCGTCGTGTGTGACCGCATCGAGACGGCGTCGGACAAAGCGGCGGGCGCATTGTTGAAGGTGGTCGAGGAACCGCCCGGTACGGCGATCTTGATCCTGCTGACCGAAACCGTCCCTCCCGATCACGTGGCGTTGGCGTCTCGCTGTGTGCGGGTCGACTTTCCGGCGGTGAGCGCACCAGCGATCGCAGCGGCCCTGGTCAGCGAAGGACTCGATCCCAACGCCGCCGACGGGCTGGCGCGTGCGGCAGCGGGAAACGTCAGCCGGGCGAGGCTCTTGGCGACCGATCCACAGTTTCTCGCTCGCCGCAACGCGTGGGCCGCCGTGCCACAGCAGCTGGATGGAACGGGCTCGATCGCTGCTTCCCTGGTCGAAGAACTGGAGCTGATGATCGACGACGCGGCCGAACCGCTCGCCGAGAAACATCGGGCCGAACTCGAAGAGGTGGCCGAGCTCGAAGAACGCATGGGCACTCGTGGATCGGGTCGGAAGGCGCTCGAGGTGCGTCAGAAGCGCGAGATGCGGCTGTTGCGAACCGACGAGCTCCGGTTGGGTTTCGCCACCCTCGCCTCGTGCTATCACGAGGGACTGGCAACCGCGGCCGACGCCGGCACCCGTATCGATGCGATCAAACGCGTCGACGAAGCCGCGGCGGCGTTGACCCTGAATCCCATCGAGAAGTTGTTACTCCAGGCACTGTTTCTGCACTTGCCACCGCTGCCACCCGCAGCGTGACAGGGCCGGAACCGCTACCGGCGGGGCATCCCGCTACCGACGTTCAGTAGCCGGTCGAGCTTCGAGCCACACGTTGGGATCGAGTCGATCCGTCGCGGCACTGGGGTCCATCTCGCGGACGAGTCGCCACGCCTCGTCGGCTCGCGATCTTGCGTCGAGATAGGCGCGTTTGGCTTGCGTCGCCGCCTGGGTCGCCGCAGCGATTTGTCCGTCGACGTCTTCGCCATTGGCCTCGATCTCGATGCGCAGTACCTCGGCGGCGACGATGAGGCTGCTCGCCGTGAGGTCGAGTTCTTCGGCCCGGGCGGTGGCCTGCATCGCGCGGTCCTGGGCTTCGCCCAGCGCCGCGCTCCCGCTGTCGTCGGGTTGCACGTCGAGGGTAACGGGGGCGGCCGCATGGAGGAATACAACGACGGGGAGTTGGGGCGCCAACCGATCGACCGGCACGTTGCCGGGGCCCAATGCGACGCCCTTTCGGAGCCGCAGCGGCGCCAGCACCAAGTCGGCCCCGGCGGTGGACGGGACGAAAGCATCGGAATCGACCACGCTCTCCACATCGGCGGGGAGGCGAGCGTTGTCGAGAAGATCGGCAACGTGGGTGGCACTCAGGCCATCGATGTCGCCCGGTACGAGCACCTGGAGCGTGGCATTGGACCATTGGTCGGTGCGGGTGAAGAGCCACCCGAGCAACGTCAGGAGTTGGCCCGACGCGTCGTCGGACCACCACACCGAGATCTTCGGTCGGGCGTATGCAGCCCGCGCCAGCCGGTCCCAACCGACGTCGGGGGCAGATACCACGCCGACGTTGCAGTCGTGGCGCACGCACGTCTGCACCATTTCGGCGTAGTCGTCGGCGTTCTGGCGCTCCGGATCGTCGGGGTCGTACCAACTGAACAGCGCGAGGTTCGGAAGCACTGCGCCCAGGCCGTGCGCCTGGATCATCGCCGCGACGCCCGATGCCAAGTCTTGGCTGACGACGGCTCGCCCGTACACCGGAACCTCGAGCTCGCCGATCTCTCGCTGCAGCTCGAGGTTGACGCGGGTGGCGTGTTTGCGGGCGATGGGTCCGCGGCCGGGAACGATGCGAGCGATGGTGGTGAAGCCGGCGCCTCCTTCGAGCCAGGACGCGACGTGGGTGAGCCGTTCGCGTCGCTGTGGATCGCGCGGGGCGAAGGCGATGGTGCAGGGCCGAAAGTCGCCGCCGGCATCTTGGTGCTGGCTCATTTGGCGAAGGTGCGATCGCACCCCGGAGGCGTGGTAGCCGCGGGTGCTGTCGGCGAAGCGCACCTGTTCCACCGAGGTGCTGAGGTAGCGGTACAGCACCAAGATCGCGATCCCGGCCAACCCGCCCGCCAACGGGTCGATCGCCAGAATCGCGCCAAGACAGGCGACGGTCCCGAGCAGGCTGAGTCGCCAGTCGAAGAATCGGAACCGTGGACGGAAGGACGTACTGGCGGCTCGCGCCTCGGAGTACGTGGCGTAGTTGATCATTCCGTAACTCGCCAAGAAGAACATCGAGATGATGGGGGCAACGACGTCGAGGTCGCCGACCGCAACGGTGAAGAGTGCGATGACGGCGCTCAGGAGTGCACCGCGCCGAGGATTGTTCGACGGACCCGCCCCGACCGCGAAGCCGTTCAGTGGGGTGACGAGGCGGTCGGCCGCCAGGCGTTGAAGGGTGCGGGGAGCGCCGAGAATCGAGGCGATGGCCGATGACAACGTTGCCGCGATGACGCCAATGTCGATGAGGAGGGGCGACACCGAGAGTTGGCGCATGATCGCCGTGTCTTCGCGAAGCGCTTGGAGCGGCACCACCATGACGAACGTGAGGATCACGATGAGGTACACGACGGTCGAAACCGCGATGGCGCCGAAGGTGCCGACGGTGATGCTCTGGCTGGGCGTGCGGAGGTCACCCGACATCGCGACGCCCTGCGTGAAGCCGGTGATGGCCGGGAAGAAGATGGCGAAACCGATCCAGAATCCGTCACCCCCATCAGGCCGTCCCACGTTCGCATCGAGCTGCGCAAACGACATGGCGGGCACCACGCCGATGAGGTACGCCAAGAGGGCGACGGTCAGGCACGCCATGACGACGTACTGCAGGCGGGTCGCGATGTCGGCGCCCAGCCATGCCAGGCCCAGCAATCCCACGATGGTGACCGCCGCGATGAGACGAGGGAGGTTGGTGTTGGTCGAGCCGATCGCGCTGGTGACCGCCTCACCCAGGCCGATGGCGTAGAAGGCGATGGACACGGACATGGCGAGGTACAAGACCAGCCCGATCGCACCGCCGAACGCCGGACCGAGGGTGCGCGAGACCAGGAAGTACACGCCACCCCCGCCAACGCGGAGATTGGTGGCGATCGCGGCCAACGAGATGGTGGTGATCAGGGAGACCGCGGTGGCGAGGCCGACGATCAAGAACATGCGGGCAAGGCCCACATTGCCGGTGACAAAGCCCAATCGAAGGAAAAGTACGAGCCCGAGAATCGTCAGAAGGCTGGGGGTGAAGACACCCCCGAAGGTGCTGAGTTTTGACGACTCGGCGTTCGGTTCGGTCGCTCTCGGAACGCGCCGTAGGGCTTTCATGGTTGGCCGGTCAGAGTAGTCCGCTCGCGTGACGTTGTGCGCAACGGTTCCGGGTTAGACGAACGTTGCCCATTCGGTCAGCGGCATGCGTTCGGAGACGAGCTCGTTGACCGGAGCTGATTCGTCGGGCGTGCCGATGGCGACGCCGCAAAACAGCATCCACTCGCTGGGCGCGTTCACGAACGACCCCACCGCCTCCTGTCGGACGGTCCAGTACTCCTGCGGGCAGGTGGCCAGGCCGGCCTCGGCTGCCAGCAGCATGAACGTCTGGAGGAACATCCCGAGGTCGCTCCACTGGGGCAAGCCGAGTCGCCGAGCGACGTAGCAGAAGATTGCGGCCGGGGCGCCGAAGAAGGTGCCGTTCGCTGCGAAGCGCCGCATGCGGCCCTCCTTGTCGTCACGAGCGATGCCGAGCTTGGCGTACATCTGCTCGCCGACGGCGAATCTGTTGGTGCGGTAGGGCTCCCACAACTCGGGCGGATAGATGTCGTAGCCCGGGGCCTCCATCGGCGGTGATGCGTCGAGGTGTTCGTGCAGCCGGCCCATCGAGTCGCCGTTGACAACAAAGATCCGCCACGGCTGCAGGTTGCCGCCCGAGGGCGCCCGAGATGCCTTGGAGAGGAGTTCGGTGAGAGTGTCGTCGCTGACGGGATCGGGCCGGAACGCCCGTGTCGATGTGCGTTTGGCGACGGCCTCGGAGACATCCATGCGATCAGGCTAGGAGGAGCTCGGCGGCTGCGACGCCGCTGAGGAAGGCACCCTCGACCTTTGGTCCGCCGAACGCGTCACCCGCGAGCGCAAGCGGTCCGGGGTCGGACGCAAGGAGGACGGCACGGTCGGGCCAGGGTTCGACCGGCCCGGCGTACAGCCACTTCTTCACCTGGGCCGACCCGATGGCGACGTCACCCAAGACGGTCTGTGCAAGGGGTTGGAGTCGGTCGAGGATCTGATCGTCGGTCAGGTCCCACAAGTCGCTCGAGAGCCCGTGCGCGCAGTGAAACGTCACGGCGGGAACCGGGCTGATCCCCTTCGCCTGGTTGTCGGCGATGAAGGTGAAGGTCGGGTCGTCGGGTTGTTGGAGGGCTCCGACTGAACCGAGCACGGGTGGCTCGTCGGTGGTGGTGAGCAGACCGACGACCGGGTGGTATCGGATGTCGCGGACGGCGGCCAGATGGGCGCTGATCGCAACTCGACCGGCGTCGAGCAAGGCGAGCGACTGGGGGACAGGTGCGGTCAGCAGGAGGCGAGATGCCTTGTCCGGCATCCGAGCCTCGTCGTGGTAGGTCATGACCCAGCTGCTGTGGTGGCGCACGATCG
>CBESNZ010000061.1:0-11957 GCA_965531045.1 uncultured Acidimicrobiales bacterium | reverse complement strand
CGCGATCGCTGGCTCGGCGGGATGCGCAAGATCCAGCGCATGTTCTTCTCGAGCTAGGTGCACCGCACGCTCGCCGACACGGTCGGCGTCGACATGCAGATCCTCTTCGTCGGCCTCAATCCGTCGTTGCGGTCGGTCGAGGCGCAATGCGGTTTCGTCACACCCGGCAATCGATTCTGGCCGGCACTCCTCGAGGCCGGTCTCGCATCGACCGACCGCGACCCGGCCGCCGCGCTGCGCGATCATGGGATCGGCATGACCGACATTGTGAAACGGCCCACCCGAACTGCCGCCGAACTCGACGCCGACGAATACCGCGCCGGTATCGCGCGGGTCGAACATCTCGTCACCACGCTGCTTCCGAACGTCACCTGCTTCGTCGGACTGTCCGGTTGGCGCAGCGCCGTGGATCCGAAGGCCACCGCCGGACCCATCGAGCCGGGCTTTGGTGGCCGCCCCGCCTACCTCATGCCCTCGACCAGTGGCCTGAACGCGCACTGCCAACTCCCTGATTTCGTCCGTCATCTTCGGGCCGCACGAGCGCTGGCCCAGCCTCGGGAGCAACGATGATGGGCGGCGTCTCCGACTCGCTACCCGACTCGCTACCCGACTCGCTACCTGGCTCGACGACCGTCGCCGCGGAGAAGCGTCGTGGCCTTCCGGGATGGCTCTTCCGCCTCTTCCTCGTCCGCCGCCTCTTCTTCCTCTTCCTCCTCATGATCCTCATGGCATCGTGCACCGGCGGCGACCGGACGACCGACGTGGGTACTTCCAGTCGTGGGCCGTCCGGCGTCACGCTGATACCCGGTGGATCGCCGCTGTCGGTCAACCCGGCGGCGATCGTGCCCGACGCGCCAGGGGGCACCATCGAATCACCGTTCGAGATCGGCGACGGCGCCTTGCAGGGAATCAGCTACGCGGTGCCAGGCAGGTCCACGCGGTGGTCGGTCTCGATCGACCGCCTTGCGACCTCCTCCAGCGAGACCGGCACGGCCTGCCTGATCGTGATCGGCCACGCAACGGTTCTGGGGGTCGAGGAGGGCGGTCGCTCGAGCGCCGACGACACGCCACACTTCTTTGCCGCATTGGAAGGCGTCGAATTGGAAACGAGCGCCGGGTGCGACAGCGCATTCCTCGAGGACTTGGGCTACCGGCCGCTGCCCAGCCTCACGCTTCCGATCGGCGCCGAGGTGGGCTTCTACTACGAGCTCGCGCTGCCGTCGGACGGTGCTGACCTGGTGGGTCTTGGCGAACTCGGCGAACCTGACGCGATCGTGATCGACGCGACGCCGAACCAGATAGGGGCCGACGATATCGGACCGGCGCGCGTCCAACTCGGCGGCATCGCCGCGCAGGCTCTCGGCCGCGAGGAGACCGGCCACTACACCCTCAGCTACGCCAGCCCACTGCACACCGGGACCATCTCCGATGGGGAGGTGCTGGCGGTGGTCGAACTCGAGCCAGGCCAGATCCCTGCCACCGGATCACGGTGTTTCGGCATCGTCGGCGTCGTCACGGCCACAACGATCGCCACCGATCGCTCGGTCACGGCGGCGATCGACGCGCCGGCCGTGTCGATCACCTCCAACGTCGGCGTTGCCCCGAGTGGCTATCTGCAGTGCGACACCGCACCCCTGAGCTCCGCCGGCTACCTTCCCGCGACGAGCTACGAGGTGGAGCAGGGCGAGTCGTTCGCGTTCTTCGTCCCCGTGTTCCTGCCGGACGAGGTCACGCCGCAAGCGTTGATCATGACCCAGCGCGAAATGATCGATGTGCTCTACGAGCTGGTGCTTTCAGACCAAATTCCACCGGCTCCGTAGCCGCTGCCCCGGCGGAACGCCCGCTGGATGCCTACCGCGGTGCCAAGGCCTCGACCGGATCTTCGTCGAAGGCCCCGAGCGGCATCACCATGAGCGCCGGGCAGGTGACGCCGTTCGCCATGTAGCGCTGGATGTGGGCCCGACACTCCTCACCTGATCCGTGAATGATGAGATCGTCGACGATGCTGTCGGGAATCTTCTCGAGGGAACCCGCTCGGTCGCCTGCGGCCCACTGTTCCCAGTGTTCGGCCAGCGCCTCGCCCCGACCACACCACTCGTGGAAGGCGCGGTAGACGGGAACATTGAGGTACGCCGCCATGGCCCATTTGCCGCCGGTCATGACCGCATCGCGATCGGTGCTCGGACAGACGAACAAGCGGGCGACGATCTCCCTCTCCGTTCCATCACCGGCCGCGTTGACGATCTGGCTCACGGTGGCGGCATCGGCGGCGCTGAGCCAATTGACGATGGCGCCGTCGCTCTCGCGCCCTGCCATTTTCAACATGCCTTCTCGCAGCGCCGCGACCAGGATCTTCGGCTGTTGCTCCGGGACGTCGGAGAGCCGGAACCCTTTGATCGCGAAACTGTCGTACGTCTCGACAACCTTCTCCCCGGTAAGCGCGATGCGGAGAAACCGCACCAGATCGCGGGTTCGCTTGTACGGCTCCACGAAGGGGATGCCGTTCCAGTTCTCGACGATGACATTGGACGACGAGCCGATGCCGGCGACGAACTTACCGGGTGCCGCCGATGCCATCCCGGCGATCGACTGGGCCATCAGCGCAGGGCCGCGGGTATATGCCGGCAGGATCGCCGTGCCCAAACGCAGGCTCGGTGCCCACACCGACGCCAGCGCCAACGGCGTGAGGCCGTCGACCCCCATCGCCTCGGCCGACCATGCGTCGGTGTAGCCGAGCTCGACCAAGTTCTCGTACGCCTCGCGTTGCGCATGCAGCGGGCCGGGGAACGGCACGGTCATGCCATAGCGTTGGATCGAATCCGACATCGGGACTCCTCTGGTCGACGGGTGCACGAGCGTGTCATGCTCACAGGGTCCGAACCAACCGGCCCGGGGCGACCCGTACGTTGCGCACCTCGAGCGGCTGGCGAGCAGCAGCACCAACGAAGGATTTCCATGAGCGACCGCGTCGTCACCAGTATCACGAACGGCGTCGCCGATGTCCGGCTCAACCGGCCCGACAAACGAAACGCCCTCGACCCGGCGATGTTCACCGCGCTGATCGAAACCGTCGAGGCCCTGAAACAGACCGCTGGGCTGCGGGCCGTGGTGGTGTCCGGGGAGGGCGAATCGTTCTGTGCGGGCCTCGACTTTGCCAGTTTTCAGGCGATGGCCGGCGAACCCGGTCCCGACAACGACGACCGAGCCACGAAAGACAGTGCCGACCCCGGTGTCATCGGCGAGACTCGCGGGCGCATCACCCACGGCGCGCAACAGGCGTGTTGGGGCTGGCAAGAGCTCGAGGTGCCGGTCATCATGGCGGTCCACGGTCACGCACTGGGTGGTGGGCTGCAACTCTGCCTCGGCGGCGACCTTCGCATCGTGCACCCCGATGCCACCCTCTCGGTACTCGAAATCCGATGGGGCCTCATTCCCGACATGACCGCCACCGTGCTACTCCCTCCGCTGGTCGGCCCCGATGTGGCGAAGCGCATGGCCTGGACCGGCGAGATGGTCTCGGGCACCGACGCGGTAACGATGGGACTCGCTACGCAACTCGCCGACGACCCCCACGCCACGGCCCACGAGTTGGCCGCGACCATCGCCGCCCAGAGCCCGCATGCCATCCGGGCTGCAAAATCGTTGTTCAACAACGCTGTCCCCATCGATGTCGCGGCGGCATTCAAGGCCGAACGTGACGCGATGGCGAGTCTGATCGGCTCGCCCAATCAGATCGAGGCGGTTGGCGCGTTTTTCGCCAAAAGGCCTTCGAATTTCAACGATGTCGACGGATAGATCGAAACTGTCACAGGGTGTCTGCATAGTAGAACCATGACAAAGCAGCTCACCCTCGTTCCCACCCCCAGCTGGCGGTTCGACGCCGAAACCCGAGCCATCGGGCTCCAGGGAGTCGCCTCGGCTCGCGAAGCACTCGCGGCCGCCAAGCAAAACCTGGCCCTGTCCCAAGCCGACGAGGCCCATACCACTATCGAGGCCGCCTAATCAG
This sequence comes from uncultured Acidimicrobiales bacterium, assembly GCA_965531045.1. Classification (GTDB taxonomy): domain Bacteria; phylum Actinomycetota; class Acidimicrobiia; order Acidimicrobiales; family SHLQ01; genus CBESNZ01. Next base: position 7,951 of record CBESNZ010000061.1, on the reverse strand, counting down.
CGCGACTGCACGTTTCCGATTCGTACGGCCATCCGTGCTTCGTGGCGCGCTGTTCGTCGCTCTGGTTCTCATCGTGCTGGTCCTGGCCGGCTGTACCGGCGCAAACCCTCAGCCGGCCGATGACGCCACGAATGCCGTGGTCGAATGGGTCATCGATGGCGACACGATCGATGTCTACATCGGTGACGACCAAGAACGGGTGCGGTTGCTCGGAATCGATGCCCCGGAATCCGTCGACCGAAACCGCCCTGACCAGTGTTTCGGCAAAGAGGCCTCCGACTGGCTGCGTGAGCTGCTGCCCGTCGGTACGCCTATCTTGCTGGTTCGCGATCAGGATCCTCGTGATCGATTCGGGCGCCTCCTGGCCTACGTCTACCTACCAGATGTGGCCGGCACTGCGTCGCCGAGCCGTTTCGTCAACGTCGAAATCGTCGAACACGGCCTCGCCGACGTGCTGCTGTTCGAACCGAATATGGCGCGGGCGCGAGAGCTGCGAGAGGCGCGCGTGCGAGCACAGGACGCTCGCTCCGGGTTGTGGGGCGCCTGCGATGGCCCAGATCAGGCCCTCGATCCAGCGGTGAACACCGGTTCGTAGCCCGTCAGCGCTACTGTTCCCTGCAATGACCGCGCTCGCTGAGCGGCTCGGAGCCGCCCCCACCGACCGACTCTTGATCGTTTCGGCCGACTCCCTCGGGAGCTGTCACGCCGCGAACGCTGCGGTCTTCACCGCGCTCCGCACCGGCGTTGCATCCACCGCCACGCTGGCGGTTCCGTGCCCTTGGGCCCGCCATGCCGCAGCCGCCTACCGGGGCGAGGATGTCGGTGTGCACCTGACCCTCAACGCCCAGCTCGAACTGTTTCGATGGGGGCCCATCACCCACGCGCCGTCACTGCTCGACGGCGATGGCGGATTCCCCCGAACGGTGGACGATCTCTGGGATCACGCCGACCTCGACGAAGTGCGGCGGGAGGTCCGTTCGCAGCTCGAGCGTGCCGTGCTGTGGGGTCTCAATGTTTCCCACCTGTCCACGCACCTCAACGCGCTCCAGGCCCGGCCGGAGTTCTTCGACGTGTACCTCGACATCGCTTGCGAATACCGGCTACCCATCCGACTCGAGGGCGCCGACGCCCACGATGCGGTTGGCTTTCCGTTCCGTGACGTGGCCGCCGACGAGGGCGTCCTGGCCCCCGACTACTTCACCCACTCTCGCTACACGGACATCGACCGACTGATTGCGATTGTCGAGAATCTCGAGCCTGGCGTCACCGAGATCCACCTCGAGCCGGCGAACGATTCCGATGAACTGCGGGCGTTCGATCCGATGGCGCGACATCGAGTGACGGCCGCCTCGGCCCTCGAGGCAGGCAGCCCCTTGGCGCAGGCCATCGAGGCTTCCAATGCCCAGCTGATTGGGTACGAAGCCATCAAAACCGCCATGCGTGCGCAATAACGATCCCTGGAGCATTGCCCCACGGCAAGACCCGCTGGCTCAATCGGTCGCGTCGACCATTGCCGCCCGAAGCTCGACCACCGGCTCGCTGGCTCGCCACGCACGCAGGGCGAACAGCCAGTGCACGTAGTCGCCCTCGACCTTGGTGCGACCCTGCATGAACGACGCGTCTGCACTTTTCTCACCGTTGAGCAGCGCGATCGCCTCGGGCGCCTTCCACGTGATCGTGATGTCCGGGTCTTTCACTTTGCCCAGACTGGCTTCGGCAACCCGACCGTCACGCAACAGCTCGTACCAGCGGGTCTTGCCGTCGGGCGCACCGTCGACCACGTATTGCACCGACGCGGTTGCGCCATCGATCTTGGGCAAGGCCGCACCGAGGTCGGCGTAGGTTTTGATCCACTCTTCTGACAAATAGTTCGCCATGTCGGCGACCCTAGTGCTGCACTGCGGCGACCCGCAGACCGGCGAACAGGTCGGTTTCGGTTTCCTCGGTGTCGATACGTGACTCGATCAGCAGGTAGTCGTCGTACGGGTAGGTGTTCGCCTCGACGTCGGGCGGCAGACCGAACCAGAACGAGGAGTTTGGATCGACCTGGGTCGCGTGCGCCCGCAGGCCCTCGATCCGAGCGGAGTGGAATCCGGCGATGTCGATCTTGGCGCTGATGAGATGGTCCTTGTCCTCGCCGGCGAACCAACCTTCGTCGTATGGCGAGTCGATCCCGGCGTGGAGAAAGGCCTCGTGGCGGGCCGTGATTCGAGCCTTCGACCACGTCGTGGAATACAGCTTCTGCGGCGTCCACGGATCGCCGGCGTCGACGTAGGCCTCGGGGTCGCCGGCGAGGTCGAACGCCGGACGACAAATATCCCAGACGCGGAGGTGATCGGGGTGTTGATAGCGGCCCTGATCCTCGGGATAGGTCACCATGACCTGGGGGCGGTCGCGTCGAATGATGGCAACCAGCCTCCCGATTGCCTCATCGAGATCGGCCTGCGCAAAGCAGTCCGGATGCTCGTTGGACGGCGAGTCCTTCATCCCCGAGTCGCGATAGCCCAACATCTCGACCTTGTCGTAGCCGATGATCTTGGCGGCTGCGTCGAGCTCTTTGCGGCGCCAAGCGGCAAGGTCTGCGGTTACCTCGGGCCGGTCCATCTCGGGGTTGAGGATGTCGCCCTCTTCGCCGCCGGTGCAGCAGACGAGCACCGTCCGTACCCCTTCGGCCTGATATTTGGCGATCGTGCCTGCGCCTTTGCTGGCTTCGTCGTCGGGATGAGCGTGCACGGTCAGGATGCACAGCGGATCGTTTGCTGCGGGCGGCTGCATTCCCAGCAATCTAGCGCTCGAGCGTCGGCACCGGGCCACCAATTCGCCGGCCGGGGCCGAAGGATTCAGAGAGGGATGAGCTCTATCTCGCCGGTGTCATCGTCGTCGACCAGCTGCCACCCGCACATCTCGGCCAGCATGGAGCGCCCTTCGTCCGGTCCTTGGGCCACCAGCTCGTCGCCCGCCACGAGACGCGCCCGACCGCCGGGACGGTACAGGTAACCGCCTCCGCGTCGGATGGCGAGCACGGTGAATCCGGGCTCGATATTCAGTTGCAGAGTTCTCAACACCGCACCGTCGCACGTGCTGCCACGGGCGACGGGGAACTGCACCACGACCTCGTCGGATTCGCCGAGCGCCAATCCGAGCACCGGATGCACCTCTTCATCCTCGACCACGAGGCGCACCATCTGCTGGGCTTGGTTGCCGATGTCCTCGCTTGCTTCGGCAAGGCGAAGGAGGCCACGAAGCGGCGAAGGATCGAGGTTGTCGCCCGCGGCACGTAGCACCCACAGCTCGAGGCGATCCTTCATCTCGTCGAGACGATCGCCGAGGTGCCCCACTTCGGCGGCAAGCGTTTTGTCGTCGAGGACCAGGGCGGAATACGCGAGGCCGACGGCGGCTTCGCTCAGATCCTTCATCTCGACCAGCACGTCGACGGCCCGGTCGAGGTCGGTGACGATGGTGTCCTCGTCGGGTTGGGGGGCCTCCCAGCGCGGTGCGGCCGCAAGCTCGCGAAGCCGCACGATGCCGGCGGGCGATCCCCGCAAGAACAACGCATCCCCGGAACGGACGACGAGGTCGCCCTCGACGTCGGTGATCCAATCGCGATGTCGGCGCACGGCGATGACCCGCATGCCCGTCGCCACCGGCAGCTCCATGGCCGACAGCGGCCGATTTGCCATGTGCGAGCCATCTTGTACCAGCACCCGGTGCGATACTTCCTCCGCCTCCGCCAAGTCGACCAGGAGTTGACGGGGAATTCCCAACTTGTGGGTGACCACCCGACCCACGTCGACCGCAGCGTTGGCGATGCGTTCGATCGCTGAGATCACGGCGAGCACCGACGACATCGAGTCGGCCTCTTTCGGCGAGCGAGCCGCCAGCACGCAGAGACGCCGCATATCCTGCACCAATTCGGTGAGTTGCTCCTCGAGTTCGCCCACCTCCTCGGCCATGTCGGGATCGCCGAAGTACACCGCGGCGTAGGCCATGTCGACCATCAGCTCGGACGTGTCCTTGGCCTGGGCCAACATCGTTCGGAGATTGCGGGGTTTGTCGTCCATCATCAGCCTTTGCCAACAGTAGAGGGAATCAGGGGAAAGCTCACGTGAGCCCCCAAAGCACGATCGAGAAGATCAACGTGAAGGCCCCGACGAAGTCGAGCGAAGAGGTCACCAACGGGATACCGACGGTGTCGGGGTCGAGACCCAGTCGCACCGCCGCCAAGGTCCCGTAGTACGCAACAACGACCACGAAGACGGTGGCCAGGAGTCCGCCGGTGAGCGCCACGCCCAGCATGCGACCGACACCCGGGTTGCTGAAGTCGAAGGCCGCTGCCCCGCCCCAGGAAGCGACGCCCAGCACGACGAACACGGGGATCGCGAGGAGCAACACCGCGCGGGCATGCGTTCGCGCCGCTCGCCCCGGAATCGACGTGGGTTCGATGAGACCGAGGTGAAACCCAGTGGCAAGACGACTCGAGAGTATTCCGCCGAGCGCGCCGGCGGCTCCGAGGAACCCCGGCAACAACACCAGCAGCGCGGCAAAGACCAGAAACTGTTCCTGGCGCTTCTGAATGGTGATTCCGGCGATGAGGTCGAGGAGTCCTGCGGCGGCGAGCACGGGAAACGACTCCCTGGCGATTCGCCGCAACAACGTGAGGGAAGTTCGGACGATCGCCGCGAGCACCGCGATGCACGCGATCGCCGAGATGGCGGCGAAGGTCGCCGTGAAGACCTCGTGCCCGGCAAACCACGTTCCGACCAGCAACGCCGGAACGGTGACCAAATCGCCCGTTGCCGTGACCAACGGCGCGGTCACATTGTCGAGATCCCAACCGAAACGAACCGAACCGGCCGCGAGTGCAAGCGTGAGTCCCAGGACGACAGCGGATGCAACGATTCCGCCGACGACCGACACCACGATGAAGTCGGCCAACGTCATCACCGGGCTCACGGCGAACATCACCGCAACCAACTTGGCCAACACCGCGATGACGACCGACAACACCAGACTCAACCCGACCGCCGCAACGACGTTCTGTCCGAACACGGTGTCGCGTCGAAGACTCAACCCGAACGTACCGGCGTGGATCGCTGTGCCCAGGCGGCTCCCGAGTGCACCAAAGACGTTTCCCCGGAGTGCGATAGCGGCCGGTATCAGCAGCAGCAGCCCAGGGAGCTCCTCGAGCGTGTCGGTGATGGCCGCCAGGAGCAGGCCGGCGACCACCGCGACGATCGCCGAGGCCAGCAAGGCCAGCAGGCTTTGTCGCGACGCTGACGCATCGGTCCCAAACACCGCGCGGAGGCGCGGAAGAAAGGTGGGACCACGGGACATGCCAACAGTCTGGCCGATTTCCAATCCGCAATGGCGCGTGCGCCACCGAAGCTTCGACTCGTCGATCTATCCTCGTCCCGTGACCGATCCCGTTCGTCCCGCACTCCACCGCTTCGTCGCGACCGCGCTTTTCGCTGCCCTCCTCGCCGCCGGGTGCGGATCCGACGGGCGCCAGTACGAGCTCCCGCAGCCGACGAATCTCGAACCGGTCGCCGGGACGGCCGACACCGTGCCCCTCCCCCTGGTCGAAAGTGGTCCGAACGCCATGATGATTTCGAGTCCCGCGTTCGCTGCAGCCGCCGCGATGCCGACTCGGTTCAGCATCTCCGACCAGAACCTCTCGCCGTCGCTGTCCTTCGTCGACATCCCCGACTCTGCAGTCGAGATGGCGCTTCTCGTGCGCGACCCGGACCGGCCTTTCATCCACTGGTTGGTCACCGGCATCCCTGCCGACACGCCATCGATCGGCGAAGGCGGCCTCCCCGTCGAAGCGACGGAGCATGCAAATGACGCCGCCGACTTCGGCTGGTTCGGCCCCGACGTCACCGAGGGCGCGTCGGGTCGGATCCAGTTCGAACTCTTCATCTTCGACACCCCACTCGAAATACTCGACAGCTCGAGCCAAGACGACGTCATCGACGCGATCGACGCCAACCAGACCGGACGGGCGTCGTTCATGGCCCGGTACGGATCGGGCTGAAACCGGGTCAACAGCGGGCGAAGCGCGAGCCTTTCCTCAAGCTGACCGACGGGTGGGTCGATCCGAGTGCATGGGCTACCTCATACTTGGCGCCGTCGCCGTGCTCCTGCTGACCCTCGGGGTCTCCTACAACCGTTTTGTCCGCTCCTACCAGGCGGTGAACAACTCCTGGTCCAATGTCGAGACCGAACTTCAGCGCCGCTACGACCTGATCCCCAACTTGGTGGAATCGGTCAAGGGCTACGCCGCTCATGAGCGAGAGACGCTGGAAGCGGTCATCGCTGCTCGTAACCTCGCCGCCGACCAGCATGGCGATCCATCCGTCCAAGTGGGACCCGAACAGCACTTGGTCGCCGGGCTTCGCCACCTGATGGCACTGAGCGAGGCGTACCCCCGGCTGCAAGCTGACTTGGCGTTCCTCGATCTCCAGGACCAACTGGTGCACAGCGAGGACCGCATCCAGGCGACGCGCCGACTGTTCAACGGCAACGTTCGAGCCTTCAACACCCGGTGCGAAACGCTACCGAGCAACCTGGTGGCCAAGCTCGCGGGATTCAAACGTCGCAGCTACTTCGAGATCGATGAAGCGGTCCACAGCACCGGCGCACCGGCCGTCAACCTGGGTGATGCCGCCGATTCGCCAACCGACCTCGACGAGGCCGAAGCGGTCTAGTCGGAGTATCCGATCCCCTCCGGCTTCTGGCGGAGCGGGCGCTACTTCGAGCGACGTCGGAATGGCGTGAGCGCTCGACGTTCGAGGTGGTACGGCACACGATCCGAAGACCATGGTGATTCCGGGGCGATGGTCAAGGCGCACAACGCCAGCAGCACCTCGTCGTAGTTCACTCGCCAACCCGCATAGTCGCGCCACGCCAGGTCGCGGTCCTGGCGCACGGGCACTCCCGCACCGGCCACCTCGTCGTAGAAGGCGTTGAACTCGTCTTCGGTGATGCTGATCGGCCGGTCAGGAGCCGGATCCGGGTCGTACGTGATACCGAAGTATTTTGCGACGTGCCGCAGCGACAGGTAGCCGGTGCGCAACATCAACGCGGCATTGGGTTCGCGAGCCGTGTTGATCACCGACATGTGCAATGCGGCGATATCGAGCGCCATACCCGCGGCCGTGATCCAACTGCGATCGGCCTCGGGAGATCGGAAGAAGTTGAGTGCGGGAAAGGTCGTGTGGGTCTCCTCCAACTCGACAAACCACAGCTCCCATTCGTCCCAGAGTTCCTCGAAGCGGTCGAAGGCACCGACGGTCCACCACCGTACGAAGAGAGCAGCATGTGACGTGGAATCGCCGACGCCACCCGTGCGAATCGCCATTCGATAGACGGCGGTTTCGCGGTGCGAGAACGCTGCGTACATCGTCGGCAGGAAGCTGATCATGAGCGCCACGATTCCCAAGCCGATGACCGCTTCGGCAATCGCAAAGAGCATCGCCAATGTGCTCGATGTCGAACGGAAGCCAAGTGTGGTCATCGACGATCCGCTGAACAGAAGGGCGTCGCGCCACCCCATGGACGGGTTGACGCCCCAGTAGATGCCGGTGAATCCGGCAACGACGCCCGTACTCCACACCACCGGCAGGAGCATGAGCGCGGCGGGAGCGAACCTCGCCAGCATTCGATCCTGATCAACCCACGCTGCTCGGCGACGCGCAATTGTGGCAAAGACGATCTGGGTGACGCCGAAGATGAGTCGGTTGAGGTGGGACTGCTCGCCTCGCGGCACGATGACGGTTCGGACCGCTGATGACAACGTGCTGAAGACCAAGAGGGCGCCGCAGAGGACGGCGAAGACTTGGCCGACGATCATGGGCGACAGCCTAGGCACGCAGTTTCTTTTGCTGTGGCGTCAGCGGAAATCGCGCGATGCCATCGGCACCGCCAGATGCAACGGCTCGAGCCGCTCCGC
>CBESNZ010000060.1:0-12064 GCA_965531045.1 uncultured Acidimicrobiales bacterium | reverse complement strand
GCCCCCGGGGCTCGTGATGAGCGATGTCCGCAACTCCCCCCAGATGTAGGCCCCCGAAGCGGTGCGATACCGCTTCTCGGTGCTGTACCCGCCGCGGTCGGTGGCGACGTTGTGTGCACCCCCGAGGTCGTGCGCTCGGTCTTCGGGGTGGGTGAGGTCGGCCATCGACATACCCGGTAGTGCGTCGAGTGGGTAACCGAGAAGGTCGGCGAGCGCCTGATTGGCCTCGACGACGCATTGGTCGACGGGGTCGGTCAGGTCGACGATCGCCATCGGCACACCGGCCTCGTCGAACGCCGACCGGAATGCACTTTCGCTGGCCCGCAAACGATCCTCGGCGGCCTTTCGTTCGGTGATGTCACGCACCAAGGCGACCATCGGACGGTCGAGGGTCGATTTGGTTTCGGGATAGCTGAGGCTGATCTCGACGGGGATGTCCCGACCGGACTTCGCCCGGTGCAATGTGGTGAAGGTCGATGAGTGCAGATGTTCGCCGGTGAGCGGGGCGATCATCCGGCGGAACTGCTCCTCGGTGAACTCGGGTTTGATGTCGACCGGCGTCATCGACCCGACCAGTTCGCTGCGCTGGTAGCCGGTTTGTCGAACCGCTCCCTCATTCGCGTACGTGAAGATCAGTGTCACCGGGTCGAACATGAAGACGGCGTCGTCGAGCGCATCGAGCGATTGACGGATGACCTCGTGTTCGGCCTCGGCCGATACCCGGTCGGTCACGTCTCGCACGATGGCGATCACATTTGTCGATCCGTCGACCTCGACGGGACTCAAGGCGATCTCGACCGGCACGAGCACGCCATCGGCTCGGCGGGCTCGGAGTCGCGACCCGGGATCTCCCATGGGGCGGCTTCGGGGGGCGCTGTGGTACTTCGCCCGGTCGGAGCGATGGTGGTCGCGGGCGCTATCGGGCACGAGTGATTCGATGCTCTTCCCGACGAGGCCGCTGCCCTCGTAACCGAACAGCTCGTTGGCCTGATTATTGGCCATGACGATCCTGCCGGACTCGTCGACGGCGATGACTGCGTCGGGCGCGGCCTCGAGGTATTGCAGCGCATGAGCCGCGCTCGTGGCGTTGTTGGCGTCCACCGCTACTCGTACCGCCGTCGCTGACGCTCTTCGAGCCGAGCGGCATGCGCTGCAGCCTCGGTGCGTCGGCTCATGCCGAGCTTCGCCAACATGTTCGAGACGTAGTTCTTCACCGTCTTCTCGGCCAGGTACATCTCGTCGGCGATCTGCCGGTTCGAGCACCCCTCACCGATGAGATCGAAGATCCGACGCTCTTGGTCGGTGAGGGTTTGTACGAGTCCTTCCTCGGATTCCTTGAGGCGCTGCATGCGCATCCGGACGGTCGCCGAATCGAGCAGGATGACGCCGTCGGCCACCTTGCGAATGGAATCGATCAGTTCGTTGCTGCGGATCTGTTTGAGTACGTAGCCGGCGGCCCCGGCCATCGCGGCATCGATAAGCGCCTGATCGTCGGCGAACGAGGTGAGAATGAGACAGGCAACGTCTGGATGGGCGGACCGGATCTCGCGGCAGACCTCGATGCCGTTGCCATCGCCGAGTCGGACATCGAGAACGGCAACGTCGGGCGGTGCGCCGGAGACCACGGTGAGCGCCTCGGCCGCGGATCCCGACTCGCTGACGACATACATATCGGGTTGGGCGTTCACGAGTTCGGTCACGCCCCGTCGAACGATCTCGTGATCGTCGAGGAGGAACACCGAGATCTTTTCGTTTCGGTCACCCGACGGTCGACTGTCGCTGGATTCCGTCACGTCTTCTGCCATTGGACTCCCGTGTTCCACACCCGTCTACGCAGGTTACTCCTGGCGCGGCCGGTCGCGAGCCGGGACGATGACGACCGGCACGGTGGATGCCCGGGCGATCTTCTCGGCGATACTGCCGAGCAGCCAGCGGGTCATACCACTACGGCCGTGGCTGGCGACGACCACCATGTCGATGTCGTGGACCTCGACCGCGTCGAGGATCGCGTCGGCCGGAAACTCTGCATGCGTGACGATGCAGGTGACATCGGTGCCAATGGTTCGATCGGTGCCGTAGCGCTTGAGCATGATGTGCGCCGCCTCATCGACCGTGACGCCTTCGGCCAACGCCAAATCCTCCAACACCGCCCGCTCGGGCAGGTTGATGTTCACCATGAGGACGAGCCACGAACCGAGATGTCGGGCGAGCATCGCGGCATAGTCGATGGCCGACTCCGCCCGGGTGGAAAGGTCGACCGGCACAAGAATCTTGTGCGGAGTATCCATCACTCGGTCTTGTCGGTGTCGTCGGTCTCGTCAGGGGCCGGGACCACGAGCAGCGCGCACGGCAAATGATGGACGACATAGGTTGTCACGGACCCCAGTAGTAGGCCCCGAAAGCCGCCGTAGCCGCGTGACCCGAGGACGATCATCTCGGCCCCGCGAGCGGCTTCTATCAGCTTGCCGCCGGCGTGGCCGCACATCACTTCGGTTCTGACCGGCACGGGGAAGTCGACTTCGTACTCTGCGTCGAGTCGGGTGATTTCTTTCGCCACCCACTCCTGGGCCCCTTGTTCGGCGGCTTCGTAGTCGACGGCAAAGGCGATCTCGTACCCGGTCATGATCGGGTAGCTGTAGATGTGGACCGCAAGCACTTCGGCTTCGCGGTACACCGCCTCTTCGATCGCTCGGTGGAAGGATGCGCGCGATGCGCTCGATCCGTCGAGTCCCACAACGATGGTTTTGGTCATGCTCGGGTCCTTCTGCTGGTTGTCGGAAAGCTTGGCGATCAAATGCCGGTGCCGCTGAGGTAGTAGCCGACATCGTTGATGGCTCGGGTCAGGCTGGGATGATCGGTTTCGAACCGGTCGAGCGCTTCGCGCAAACGGCCGCCGAGCACGACTTGGCGATCGGTCGAATCCGGTTCGGCAAGCTGCGATTCGGCCGCGTCGCGCAGATCGGCGAGTTCGGTGTCGTCGCGGTCGATCACCGAGATGAGGCGATCGACCGCCGCAGAGAATCCGGCGCTGTCCTCGTCGCTGGCCGGGAGGACCAGAACGGGCCGAGACGCAGTCTTGAGTAGCGTCGCGGCGACACTGCCGAGCACCACGCGACGGACGATATTGTGGCTGCGACCCACCACGATGATCATGGCGGCTTCCCACAATTCGGCGTGGGTCAAGATGACCTCGATCGTCGGTCCGACGATCAGGTGGGCTTCGGCCTCCAAGCCCTCGCTGGTGAAATAGTTCCGAAGTTCATCGAGGTTCGACTGTTCGTGATGCAGTTCGGCATTTCGCCGGCTGTCGTCGTACACACCGCCGGGTGCGTCGTAGCCCAGGAACGATGGCTCGGGCGCGGCGGCATGGAGCAGGTGCACCGGCCACTGCGTTGCTCTGGCCAGGCGGATAACCGGGCCGAGGTCGGCCAGCGTGGTCGTGAGGTCGAGGGCCACGAGGAGGGACGGGCGATTGTTCAATGGAATCCTGCATTCTATTGGTAACCGTCAGGATGCTCTCTACGGGAACGAAAGGCCAGGGACCTTCGTCCTTTTGTCCGCCTTGGCGCGCCGACGAATGGCCCGACGCCCTAGGTTCACCTCATGGACCTGGGATTGACGTCGCCGTGCTCACCGCAAGACCTGGTCGATGCGCTCGTCGGCGCGGCGCCGCCCGGTGCTCAGATCGTGGTGCCGATAGCCAACGGCGAGCCGGTTGCGCTCCTCGACGGCCTCGAGGAACGAGCGCTCGAGTTGACCGATGTACGCATTCACCAGATGCACGCGCTGCGCGACAGGCCGTACCTGCACGGGGCCTACCGAGGTCATCTCGTCCACGTGTCCTGGTTTCTGTCACCGATCACCCGAGCGGCCTACCGCGAGGGCGGTTGCGACTTTGCGCCGGCCAATTTCAGTGAGGTGCCGCAGTTCCTGATGAGAAAGTCGCCCTTCGTCGTGCTGGCGGCAGCAAGTCCCCCCGACGAGCACGGGTTCTTCTCGCTGGGCGTGTCGGCCGACTACGTTGCGGCGATGATCGGACGCGTCCCGTTCATCCTCGAGGTCAACCCCTCGATGCCGCGGACCTTCGGTGCCAACCGCTTGCACGCGACGGAGGTTGCTGCGTGGTGTGCGCGGGACACACCGCTCATCGAGGTGCCGCCGCCGACGGTGTCGGACGCTGATCGCACCATCGCCGAGTTGGTTGCTGAGCGCATACCCAACGGCGCGACGATTCAACTCGGCATCGGGTCTATTCCCGCGGCCGTCGCCCAGCAGCTGACCGGACATCGGAATCTTGGGGTGCACACGGAGTTGTTCTCCGACCCGCTCGTCGATTTGATCGAAGCGGGAGTCGTCACCGGCACCAACAAGTCGAAGCACCGCGGCCGCGCTGTCACGACTTTTGCGCTCGGGACCCGACGGCTCTACGACTTCCTCGATCACAACGACATGGTGACGTTCTTGGCGGTGGATGAGGTGAACGATCCGCGCAATATCGGGAGCGAGCCGAACTTCCATTCCATCAACGGCACGCTCCAAGTCGACCTTTTCGGACAATGCGCCTCGGAAACACTGGGCACGCAGTATTGGTCCGGGTCCGGCGGACAGGCCGACTTTGCCCGCGGGGCGCAGTACTCCGACGGGGGAGAGGGTTTCGTCGTGTTGCGCTCGACGACACGCCGTGGGGATGTGTCCCGAGTGGTCGCATCGCTCGACAGGGGAGCGGTGGTCACGACGCAGAAGAACACGGTCGACAACGTGGTCACCGAGTTCGGTGTCGCCCAACTCCAAGGGCGAACGCTGCGTGAACGGGCCGAAGCGATGATCGCGGTCGCGGCCCCTCATCACCGAGAGGCACTTCGCCGCGAGGCGGCATCGATCGGCCTCACGTTTTGACGTATGACCGACTGACTAGGGCTGGAGTTCGCCCGGTCGAGCGACGTCGGGGTGAATGACGATGACGGGCGTGGTGGATGATCGCACCACGCCCATACACGTGCTGCCGTACAGGGATCGGGCAACGCCGGTCGCCCCGTGGGTGGTCATCACCACGAGCCCGATGTCGCTCGTTTCGATGCATGCCAAAATGCCGTCGATGGAGTCGTCCTGGTGCACGATCTCCCACTTTGCGGTGAGCCCGTCGGCGTTGAAACCGTCTGTGACCCGACGAACATACGCGCTCTCGCTGACCGCTTCGCCCGTGCTCCTTAGAGCAGCGACCTTCGAGGAAACGTCGGCATTGATGACCTGGATCAAGGTCAACGGCGCGCCGAAGTCTTCTGCCAGTGCCCGGGCCCAAGGAAGCGCCTGTTCGGCAAAGGCCGAACCGTCGACCGTGACGGCAACCGGCGACCATGGCCCCACGGTGCTCGAGTTCGGGCCCACCAGAGCAATCGGGCCGCGCCAGTGTTGCGCGAGGGCTTCCGCATGCGAGGTCTGGCGGGCGGTGCCACCGGCGTCGTCGGTCGCCATGACGACAAGCGAGGACGGCTTCAGAGCATCGGACAGCACTCTCGCGATGTTCCCGCCGGTGAGGACCTCGTCCGTCACGTCGATGTTCGGACACTGCGCCTTGAGCCGAGCCCGAGCTTCGCCGATGTGGCCACCGACCGGAACGGCAACCGCGTCGTCCTCACAGGGCGTGGTGTCGACGTGCAGCAGCCGGACGGGGAGTCCCCAATGCTCGGCGAGCCGAGCGGCAAGCGCGACACCGCGGTCGTAGTGGTACTTGGCGGTGATCGGTACGACGAGCTCGTCGATGGGGTCGGGGCGATCGGTGGAGGTGCCGGCCGAAGGTGAAGGGGTGGGAGAAGGGGAAGTGGTAGGGGAGGTGGTGGGGATTTTTGGAGTGGTCGACATCGCTGCTCCTCGGCGGAAAACGGTTGGTGTTGCACTCAGCAGTGCTCGGACCCCTCGAACGTAGGACCGGTGGTCGACGGGCGGAAGGGCCCAACGTCCCGACGGTGTTGCCCGTCGGGCGGGACCTATGGCTCTACCCACCCCCCGGGTGCGGCGCAACGCTGTGGGGGTACGGACCGGCGACGAAGAACTGAGGAGAATTTCATGATTGATCGAATACTCGTCCCCCTCGACGGCTCGGCCGAATCTGCCCGAGCGCTCCACCCGGCAAAGGTGCTCGGGGAAGCCTTTGGTGTAGCGGTCGACGTCCAGTCGTTCCATGACCCCGATTCGGACGGCATCGAACTGCAAGAGCGCCTTCGCGCGCAGGTCGCCGATGTGGAGGGGCTGACATGCGAGATCGAGGTCGGGCCACTGACGGCCCCGGTCTCGGAGCTCTTGGCCCCACGACTTTCCGATCCCGACACGCTGGTCGTCATGACGACCAAGGGATACGGCCACGCTGCGGCGTTGGTCGGCAGCGTCGCCTCCGAAATCGTTTCGATCTCGAAGCATCCGGTCGTCCTCGTCGGCCCCGCATGCGACGTCGCAGGATTCACGTTGGACGGGCCGCTCATCATCGCGGTGCGCGATGACGGAACCGCCGCTCAGCACGCGGCTGCGGCGGCGATCGTCGAGCAGTTCGGTCTGCGGCCGATCGTCTTGAACGCGATGAACCGAAAGACCGATTCGGTGTTGGCCCGCGTGCGCTCGCAGTCGGCGGGGAGCGACATTCCTCCTGATACGGCGATGGTGCACCGCTTTGCCAACGGAATGCACGCGAGCGGAGGGCCGGTGGCCGACTTCGACGTCGTGCACGGTGACCATGCCGGCGCCGCGATCGCCGCATATGCCGACCAGGTCGGCGCCTCTGCCATCAAGGTGACGACGCACGAACGGTCCGGCCTGCGGCGCTTGTTGATCGGCAGTGTGACAGCGGATGTCCTGACCCACGCCGGGTGCCCGGTCATCGCGGTCGCCGCAGCGGAAGCGGCAACCGCCGAACGATGACCGAGCCGACCGCAACGAAGACCATTGCCGTGCGACCGGCGCGGTTGCGGGCGACCGACGCGGCGCTGTGGGATATCGAACGCGATCCGACCCTGCGTACAACGATCGTCGCGGTACTCCGATTGAGCGGACCGGTCGAGACCGACCGCGTGCTCGAGCTGATGGAGTCAGCCAGTCGCCAAGTCCCGCGGTTGCGCCAACGCGTGCAGTCGCTGCCGGGCGGAGTCGGGACGCCCTATTGGGTGCTCGATCCGAACTTCGAGGTGGCCGATCATGTCGGCTTCGTGTCCGAGATCGACGATCTCGACGAAGCGGTGGCCGCGGTTGCCGAGTCGGCCGCCACGATGGACTTCGACCGAGCGCGGCCCTTGTGGTCGGCCACGTTGGTCGAGTCGTGCGCCGGGCCGAGTGCACTGGTCCTGAAGGTGCACCATGCGCTCACCGACGGGGTCGGTGGTATCGAACTGCTCGACGCGCTGCTCGACCTCGAGCAGGATGCGGTGCCGCGCGATCTCGACGAGATTCCGGTGCCGGTGTCGGATGACGTTTCGGACATTCTCGGCGCCGGATTGGCCGATGTGGCGCGGCGTCTCGCGCAGACGCCCGCACAGGTTTCGCAGCTCGCATGGTCGAGCGCGCGACACCCCTACCGAACGTTTGCCTCTTCGGTGAAAACCGCCCGATCGATCGGTCGGCTTCTCGCTCCGCAGGGCCAAGCCGATTCCGCGACATTCAATCGCCGAAGCCTCGAGCGGGCGACGGGTACGGCGACGTTCGAGCTGGCGAGGATGCAAGCGGCTGCCCATCGGCACGGCTGCACGGTGAATCACCTGCTCTTCGCCGGAGTGATTGCGGGCGTGGCTGCGTATCAGGAGGCCGCGGCGGAACCCGTCGACCAACTCCGGACCGTCATGCCGGTCAATCTCCGACGGTCCGAGGACGCGGCTGGGGGGAATGCGTGGGCGCCGGCGCGCTTCGTCGTACCAACCGACGCCGCGGACCCGCTCGATCGGATGTACGTGGTTCGATCGATTCTGGAGGCGTCACGCCGCGAGCCGTCGCTCTCGGTGGCGAAGCCATTGGCCGAAGCGGTACAAACCCTGCCGGCCGCTCTGTCGGCGGCCGTCGTGGGCTCGATGATGCGCGGCGTCGACCTGGTCGTCACCAACGTGCCCGGACCCTCCGAAGCCCGATTCCTGGCCGGCGCGGAGGTCGAGGGACTCTTCGCATTCGCTCCGACCGCCGGCGCCGCCGTCAACGTCGCTTTGTTGTCCAGCGACGGTGTTGCCTGCATTGGAGTGTTGTCCGACCGAGCAGCCATATCGGATCCGGATGCGTTGGTCGCCGCAATCGTCGAGGGACTCGACGGCGCCATCACTGCGGCCGAAACCGAAGAGCCCCGGCCAGATGACACCGTTGAGCCAGATGACACGGTTGATGCAGGGGACACCGTTGATGCAGGCGACACGGATGATCCAGCCGACACCGGCGACTCGCCGGCCGACCGACTCTCTGCCTTCGATGCGGCGTTTCTGCGGCTCGAGTCGGCGGAGACGCCCCTGCACGTCGGTGGCATCGCGTTGCTCGATGGTGGCGACCTTCGCGACGAGGAAGGAGAGGTGCGCCTCGAGGTGATCCGGCGTCACATCGAAGCTCGGGTGCAGCACTTGCCTCGATTCATGCGCACGCTGGTCGAGGTGCCGCTGCAGATCGGCCGTCCGGTTTGGGCGGACGACGCCGACTTCGATATCGCGAATCACGTGCACCTGCACCGGCTGTCGGGCGATGGATCGCGGCAGGACCTGCTCGACCGGTCGGCGGAGATCATCGCAGCACCGCTCGACCGGCGCCGCCCATTGTGGGCGGTGCACCTGGTCGACGGGATGGCGGATGGCCGGATCGGTCTGATCGAACAGGTGCATCATGCCCTCGTCGACGGCGTGACGGGGGTTGAACTCGCGGTGGCCCTGTTCGACCCTGAACCCCTGCCCGAGCCCGATTGCCCCCGTCGTATGGTTTCGTCAGGCGGACCCGGATCCGTGCGGCTGGTCGCCGATGCGCTCATCGAACAAGCCACGGATCCGTTGATGGCCACGCGAGACCTCCTGCGGGGGTTGTGGGAAATGCCCGAGATGTTGCGGACGCAGGTCGGGAGCGTCGCGAGCGTCGCTCGTGAACTCCTGCAGCGATCGGCCCTCACGCCGCAGGCCTCGTTCAACCACCACGTCGGAACGGCTCGTGAGTTGCACACCGCGGTGCTCGACCTCGAACGAGTCCGTCAGGTGGCGGCGGCGTCCAGTACGACGGTGAACGATGTTGTGCTGGCATTGCTGGCCGGAGCGCTTGGCCCGTGGATGACCACACATGGGGAGGAAGCTTTCGATGTGCACGCGATGGTGCCCGTCTCGTTGCGGACGGCGAGTGGTCTCGACGACCAAACCGGAAATCGCATTGGCGCGGTCCTCGTTGCCCTGCCGGTCGCCGAGCCCATCGCCGCCCGCCGTCTCCAGTTGGTGGCCGATCGGATGCGACGTCTCAAGGCGATGCACGAAGCGGATGGCATCGGCCTCGTACTCGACGGTCTCGACCAGCTGCCGGCGGTCGCTGCGAGTCTGGCGGCTCGGCTCGTCGCGGCGCAGCGAGTAGCGAATCTGGTCGTCACAAACGTGCGCGGACCGAGCGAACCGCTCTATTTCCTCGGCGCGCAGCTCGACGAGATGATCCCGGTCGTTCCGCTGGCTCCGAACCTCGGCCTCGGTATCGCCGTGCTGTCGTACGGCGATCGATTGACCGTGTCGGTGCAAGGCGATCCTCGGCTGTGTCCCGACCTGGCAGCATTGTCGGCGGCTGTCGCCGATGGACTGGATGCACTGCTTTTGACCTTTGCCCCTATCCATCGACGCGACGGTGGACGATGATGACGCGATGAACGACGCCTCAATGAATGACGCTGCAATGAACCAAGAGATGTTGCCTGCCGCAGTGGGCGGGTCCCGATGACCGCGAACAGCGGCAATCCCGGCTCCGGTGCCAATCTTGAAGGCGAGCCGGTGGGAGATGACGGCTTCTGGCAACAGCGGCCACCATGGTTCGTGGCCGTCGCCGGGGCGGTGCTGATCGCGATCCTGGCGTTGGTGATCGCGCTCGTGGTGCGAGATGGCGATGACAGCGACGTCCTCACCGCCACGACGACGGTCGCGCCGACAACGATCGCTCCGACATCCAGTTCTCCAACGACCGTCTCGCCATCGATCGTGTCGACCACCATCTCCTCGACAACGGCGTCAACAACGACGGGGCCCACGACAACCGGGGCCCCGACAACAACGGCCGCGTCTACGACGAGTGGGCCCGCCACGTCGGCGCCGACGACGACCGTCGCGTCCGAAACGTACGCCTCGGCGGTGTGGCCGTGGTCCAGCTCGTCGACCAGATATGACGATCCCGTCGAAGCGGCGCGCGGCTTCGCGGAGGATTTCGTGGGGTTCACGGAGCCGATCATCGGCGAGTTCCAAGCAGGCGACTCTCGCTCCGGCGAGGTTGAGGTGCGACCGGAGGCCGACGGCCCCGTCACTGTGGTATTCGTTCGCCAGCTCGGGCCCGACGACTCCTGGTGGGTTCTCGGCGCTGCCACCGAGAACATTTTGCTCGATGAACCCGAAGCGCTCGCCGACATCGACACGCCACTCACGATCTCTGGCCAGTCGCTTGCCTTCGAGGGCACCGTGGTGGTCGAATTGCGTGGGGATGATCGCCCACGACCCTTGGTCGAGGGGTTCGTGACCGGCGGCGGCACGGCACTGGCCCCCTTCGCCGGCTCGTTCGACTTCGCGAATCCAGGCGAAGGCTCCGGCGCCTTGCTGCTCTTCACCGAGAGCGCGAGGGACGGGAGCATCACCGAGGCGAGCGTGCTCCGGGTAGCGTTCGCGCCGGCGTAACCGGGACCGACGGGGGCATATGTACGAACGGATTTTGGTTCCGCTCGATGGCAGTCGCGCTGCCGCCGCAGCGCTGGCCGTGGCCCGACAGCTCGCCGACCGGTGGTCGACGCCGATCGATGTCGTGTCCGTCGTCCGGCGGAGCGGCGAGCTCGTCGCCCGAGACCTGCTACTGCATGCCCAGGTGGCCGAGGACGATCGGGTGCGACACATCAGAGTGCGTCAAGCGGTCGACTCGATCGCAGGTGAAATTTCTGACGAAATCAACGTCGAGGTCGACACGATTCTGGTGATGAGTACCTCGGCTCGCTCACGAGCCGCCGGCGTGCTCGGATCGGTCGCCGAGGAAGTCCTCCACGAGCTGCAGCAGCCGGTACTCCTCGTCGGACCCCATATCGAGCTGCCGCCGCATTGGCCGAACAGTCCGATGCTCGTCTGCGTCGACGGCTCGAAGGTGGCCGAATCCATCATTCCGATCGCCGGGCGGTGGCAGCGCGAACTCGAGGTCGATGCGAGCGTCATATCGATTGAGCCGCCGGAATCCACAGGCGACGGGCGGGCGGAGTCGCTCGCCTACCTCTCCACGGTCGCCGGCGCAATTGGCGCGATGGGGAATCACCGGGTCGAACCGATACTTCTCCAGGGGTCCGACGCCGCCGACGCGATTGTCGACCATGCGGACGCGACCGGTGCTGGGGTGGTGGTGATGTCGACCCGCGGCCGGTCTGGCCTCGGTCGGCTTGCGCTCGGCAGCGTTGCCATGCGCGTGGTCCACGAGGCATCGTGCCCCGTGCTGGTCAATCGGCCTTGACGGGCGCTGGGACAACGGCGGTTGGACACACCATGTGGTGCAAGATCCAGGTGCTCATCGATCCGAGCCCGCTGAACAAACCGCTCCGTCCACGCGCCCCGATGACCAAGAGGTCGGCGTGTTCTGCGGCGGCGATGAGTTGGCCGCCGACATGGCCGGTGGCGAACGATCGCACAAATCGGCCGGGTGCCCCGACCCGCTGCTCAACCTCCATGACCGCGGCCTCGAACTCGGCGCTCGCCTCATCGCTGAGCGACGCCACGGACTGCGCCCCCAAGTAGTCGGCGGCGAGGAGCGGCGGCGCCCAAGAGTGCAGGGCCACGATCTCGGTTCGCGGAGGCGCGAAGTGAAAGGCCCATTCGAGCGCGGCTTTTGCGTTGTCGGATCCGTCGACGCCCACGACGGT
>CBESNZ010000059.1:0-12084 GCA_965531045.1 uncultured Acidimicrobiales bacterium | reverse complement strand
CGGCGGGTGTCGCACTGATCTTCGAGACCGTGCGGTCGGCCAACGCAGCACTCGATGCCGGCGACAACCCCCGGGCCTCGGTACTGGCCGCTACCGTCATCGATCTGGCGAAGGCATTGGGAATCGCCGTCGGCACCGGTGCAGCACCTTCGTCACACGGCGACGACGCCGAGATCGACGCGCTCGTCGCTGAACGAACCAGCGCCCGTGAAGCAAAGGACTTCGCCCGCGCCGATCGGATTCGCGACGAGCTCGCCGCTCGCGGCATCGTGCTCGAAGACACCGCCGGCGGCGTCAGCTGGCATCGGCCCTGAGCCGAGAACCGCAGGTATTTGTGGCGGCCGCTACTTCAGCGCAGCAAGCGCGGCGGGCAACATGCTCATCGAGGTCAGCACCGGAACCGCCGCGCTGAGGGCGGCTTCCTCCGCGGCCGAAACATGTTCAGCGGCCCAGGTGACACCGTGGGGGATGTGCACCGCTCGGCCTCCGAGTTCGAGGACCGGAGCAATGTCGGATCGCAGCGAGTTGCCGACCATGACAAAGTCGCTGGGCGCAATACCGTGCTGCGAAAGGACCCCGCCGTATCGAGCCGGGTCCTTCTCACTCACGATTTCGATCGCCACGAAGTGTGGAGCAAGCCCCGACTCGGCAACCTTGCGTTCCTGATGCAACAGGTCGCCTTTGGTGATGAGCAACAAGCGGTACTTCGAAGCGAGTTCCGGCACCACCGCGCCAACCCCGTCGAGCAGTTCGACGGGATGACACAGAAGCCAGCGGCCGAGTTCGACGACCCGAGCGATATCGGCGTTCGACACCGCCCCGCCCGTGATCTCGATCGCCGTTTCGATCATCGACAACGTCATCGCTTTGACGCCGTAGCCGAACACGGAGAGGTTGGCCACTTCTCTGGTGAGCAGTGCCGGCGAGATCGTGTCGCGGGCAACGTACGCGCTCAGAATGTTTCGATACTCGGCCTCGACCGCCTGGAAACCGACTTCGCTGTGCCACAGCGTGTCATCACCGTCGAGAGCGACCCACGTCGGTGCAGCCACGGTGTCGTTCAGCTCCCGGAGTTCGAAGCGTGCAGGTCGTCGAGCAGTGCCTCGCTCGTTCGAAGCTTCGCCCGAGTTGCGGCCAGGTCGGCCTCGATGGCGTCGAGCGGGCCCGCAGGTCGCCGCAGTTGACCGAAAAGATAGCCGATGACGATGCCCAAGATCAGGGCAAGGATCATCCAAAGCCAGATTTCTCCAAGGACGTACCACATGGGTCAGATTCTCCTGAGTAACGAAAGACAGATGGGATAGAGCGGCCTCGGCGTCATGCTGGAAACGCCTCGAATTGCACCCGCTGCTGGCGCGAGTCGGTCACGTCGACATCGGGCAA
The DNA here is from genome assembly GCA_965531045.1 of uncultured Acidimicrobiales bacterium. Taxonomy (GTDB): domain Bacteria; phylum Actinomycetota; class Acidimicrobiia; order Acidimicrobiales; family SHLQ01; genus CBESNZ01. Next base: position 10,701 of record CBESNZ010000059.1, on the reverse strand, counting down.
CATGTCGGTGATCCCACGGCCCTCAGCCGTGAGCCGATCGGGGTCGACGCCGCCGAAGGCAAGGTACGCAACCACTGCCTCGGCGCGACTCTGGCTGAGGGTGAGGTTGAAATTGGCAGCTCCCGAGTCGGAGGAGTGGCCGGACACGGTGACGACCGGGTCCGGGTACTCGCTGAGCGCCACGATTGCTTCGTCGATGATCTCGGCGGCTTCCGCGGTGAGGTCCGAAGAGGCGGTCCGAAACGCCACGACTTCCTGCAAGCGGAGGTTGAGGTCGACAAACGCAGCGTTGAGTGCCGACGTCTCGTCCTGCGATTGGCGTTCTTCAACCGTGACGCTGGCGGTGCCCCCGGCGCCGGCGACGAGTGCTGCGATATCCGCGCCGGCCTCGTCGCTCGTGACCACGGCGTCGACGGTGAGGTCTTCGCCGTCGAGCGAACCCCTGGCCCGCAGCACCGATGCAGTGTCGCTGAGCGCAGGGAACAGCGCTGCGACGTTGGCGACCCGCTCGTCGGAGCCCGGGATGGCCTCAGCCAGGCCGGACACCACGAGATCAGCAGCGACGTCGTCGTAGGTGATACCGGACGCATCGGCGGCTGCGGTGATGAGGACATCGCGCTGCGCTTCTGTCAGCACCGTGTCGTTGAGTCGGATGAGCCCGTCGTCGACCTCGAAATCCATGCGCACCAATCCGGCTTCGACTTCGAGCACCGTGATGTCGGCATTGGCGCCATCGATCACAGCGGCCAATGCGACCTCGGCCGCCGCGTCGGCGACGAGCGCCTGAACCGAGACGTCCCGACCGTTCAACGACGCACTCGCCCGGGTAACGCCGTCGGCGCCCAACCCGGTGATCGCGGCCGCCAGCGCGTTGATTCCTTCACCGGTACCCGCGGCCGCCGCGAGTCCGCTCACTTCGAGTTCGTCCACGACATTGGCGGCCCCAAACGCCGCACTTGCGGCGCGGATGAGCTGCAGACGGGCGGCATCGGTGGGCACGATGCCGGCGAGCGTGATCGTACGCGGGTTGGTGTCGGTGACGAGCACCTGGACCTGCGCGGTAGCGGTCGGCGCCGCGCGCACGTTGAGGCTCGTGACATCGGCATCGCGGAGGCCTCGCTGCTGCGTCAGCAGTTCGTCGATTCGCAACGCCTCGCCGGCGGTGGCCACATCGCCCGAGACCTCGATCGAGCGTCCGTCCATATCAAACGTCAACCCCGCGCCGTCGGCACCATCGACATCGATGTCCGCTTCGCGCAACAGTTGACGGGCTGCGCGCTCGAGGTCGTCCTCGATGTTGGGCACCGCCCATACCGACGCACCGGTCAGCAAACAGAGAAACGTCAGGCCACCACCGATGAAAGCGACGAGGCGTCGCCGCCGATCCTTTTGGGCCCCGTCATCGACACGGTCATCCATAAGGTCGTCGAGAATGTCGGCGACGGAGGTGTCGTCTGTGATCGACATGGGCGTTTCGCTACCTTGGGAGCCGACGGGAGGGCCGAGCTGGTCGCACCCGGTGCTGAGCATAGCGACTGCACTCTTGGGGACATGCGGTCGGCCGGTCATCTTCGCCGAGCGGAATCCACACCGCGATCCGCCGGCGTTCGCCCTGTGGCTGCGGGGAAGGTACCGTGTTTGCCGATGAACCAACGGTGTGCACGGGCGGTTTGCAACGAAGTTGCCACGGGGGCGTTTGTGACAAACGTCCCTGCCTGCACCGCGTGGCTGGTCAAGGTGGGCCAGGTTGAAGGAGCGGTTCCTTTGTGCGACGTCCACCTCGCGCGGTTCTCCGTTCCCCGTGGTTGGACGCTTTTGGATGAACGACCCACCGGTCGTGAAAAGTTTTCCGCGCCCGTCGCCGAATCGTCGCCGGAACCCGCGGCAGAGGCGAATCCCAAAGCGACGAGCCCCGCAATCGAGAACGCGGTCGAGGCCGCGGGAGAACCAACCGCCGAGGACGCGGCAGAACCCAGCGCCGAGGACGCCGGAACGGACGCCGAGTCCGACCCCGAAGCGAGTTCTCACCTGTGGAGCGGGAAGCAAGGGGATGCCACGACCGCAGCCCGGGCGCCGGCGAGTCCCCTCTTGTCACGAGCGTTCAAAGGCCCCGATGACGAGACGGGAGACCAACGACGCCTTGCGATCTTCCAACGAAGCACCCGCAGTTCGCCCGCAGTGGCTCCCGATGCCGACGGAGAACTCCCGTTCCCGCCGGCTGACGAATCGCCGCTCGTCAACGGCCAATAGCCACCTCGGCATCACGATGTGTCGGTGCCTGTCTTCGGCGCTGCCGCTGGTGATGTCGTGACCTGGGCCATCCGCGTCGCGGTCGGGCTCGGACTCACCGCTGCTCTTGTCGTCCTCGGCATTGCGCGGCCCGAACACACCGCAGTGGACGACGCCGCCGCACCGGCCGCACCGACCAGTGTGGTCGCCACGGTGGTGCAAGCAACGACCTCGGTCGCTCCGACGACCACGCGACCGCCGTATGAAGGATGGGTCGATCCGTTGTCATCCGGAGAACCGTGGTCCAGCACCGTCGACGGACTCCTCACCTTTCGCGGCAACCCGACGCGTTCGTATTACGGCCGAGGACCCGTTCCGGCCAATCCCGTCGTGCAGTGGTCGTTTCCCGACGACGGTTCCCTGTGCTCGTTCTCCTCCGTCGGCGGCGAATCCATTCAGTGGTGCGGCACCGGATGGACGGGCCAGCCCACCGTGTACGAGCAGGACGGCGAGCGCTGGGTCACGTTCGGCAGCTACGACGCTGCCGTGCACTTCCTCGACGCCGAAACCGGCGATCGTCGCCTCCCCGATTTCCCCGTGGGCGACATCATCAAGGGCACGGTCACGATCGACCCCGATGGCTTCCCGCTCGTCTACAGCGGCTCGCGGGACAACTTCTTCCACATCATCGCCACCGACCGAGATGCCCCGGTCGAGCTCTGGAGCCTCGCCGCCGATGCCGTGTCGCCCACCATGTGGAACAACGACTGGGATGGCTCAGCGATGATCCTCGACGACTACCTCTTCGAGGGCGGCGAGAACAGCCAGTTCCACATCGTGAAGCTCAATCGTGGCTACGACGCCGACGGGCTGGTCACCGTCGATCCGCAACTGGTGTTCAACGCCCCCGGGTGGGACACCGAGCTCACCAACGCCGTCGGATCAAACGTCAGCATCGAGAATTCGGTCGCGATCTCCGGCAATACCGTGTACTTCGCGAACTCCGGCGGGTTGGTTCAGGGCTGGGACATCACCGGTTTGGACGAGGGGATCGACCCGGAGCGGGTCTTTCGATTCTGGACCGGCGACGATGTCGACGCGTCGATCGTCATCGACGAAGAAGGCATGCTGTATGTCGGGGTCGAATACGAGCGGGCGAACAGCCGCTCCCAGGAGGTCGGGCAAATCATCAAACTCGACCCCAGCAACGTCGACGACCCGCTCGTTTGGAAACGCGATGAGCGTCCGTACGTCGACTCGGGGGTGTGGGGAACGCCGGCGCTCTACAAGGACATTCTCATCGTCGACACCGACGAAGGCCGGGTGCTCGGACTCGACCGCATGACCGGTGAGGAGCGTTGGAACATGAAGTTGCAGGGCCCCACGTGGCAGTCGCCGGTGGTCGTCGACGACGTCCTGGTGCTCGGCGACTGTGACGGCGTACTCCACGGCTTCGACGTCGCCGATACCACGGCGCAACCCATCGAGATCTGGAGCGTCACGCTCGGCGGGTGTATCGAGTCGACGCCTGCGGTTTGGGACGGCTGGATCTACGTCGGGACCCGAGCCGGCAAGTTCTACGCCCTCGCCGACGACAGCATCGACACCATCAGCGGCTAGTCGAACTCGACGCCGTCGACCGAGGAGACGTGGGGAGAACCATCGTCCTCCCACGACGTTGCCTTTTTGGGGGGCGACGGAGGCGGCGGCGGTTCGGGATCGGCTTGGACCTGCGTGTCGAACGCCAACTGCTCGGTCCCCGACGTCGACGATCGCTTGGCCTTACGCTCTGTCGGAATCCCCTCGACGGCGGTGGGGTCGGTTGGGCTCAGCGCCCGCCCCTCGACGTCGATCACGTCGGTTGCGGCCGCCTGGGAACGCCCGGTTGCGCCATCGGTGTCGTCGAACACGACCGCGTCGGACTTTCGTCGGGTTGCGAGGTTCTTCGAAATCGTCGTCAACCGGTCGCGCAGGGCAATGCGAGCGCCGAAGAAGTAGAACAGCGCCGACAGGACGCCGACGGCGACGATGATGATGTAGCCAACCCGGGCGTCGAGGTTGATCACGACGGGAAGAAAAGCACCGGCAACCCAGGACACCTGGAAGCGGGCCTCGAAGCGGGCAAAGGAGCGCCCGTAGTTCGCCGCAGGCGCATCACGCTGCACCAACGAGTCGAAGGCGAGCTTGGCCACCGCCGCGGATGTCGCCACCGCCAGCGCCAAGATGACCGCGGAGAAAAGGGCCGACCCGATCCACGCTGCGAATGCTGCGACCACCAACGTGAGCGTGAGGGCTCCGAAGACCATGCGTTCCTCGCCGATGGTCTTGCGCAGTCCGGGAGCCGCCTTGGCCCCGATGAGCGCACCAATGCCGGCTGCGGCGATGACCAGACCGAAGCGCCAAATCTCGGTTGGGGTCTCGAACACCACTTCTCGGCCTCGACCCAGCGCCGTCATGGCACCGATTGCTGCCCCGGGTTGGTCGATGTTCACCCCGTCGCCGCCGCCGCGCAGCTCGAAGGCCAACAAGAACGAGACGAAGCCGACAATGCCGCGCATGATTGCGACCACCGACGCAGCCCAAATGATGGAGCCGGATCGTAGCTCGGCCCGCTCGGTTTCGTCCATCGGTCCGGTCGCAACGGCGACCGCCGGGACCCGGGTGGCGTGCAACGCCGCGAGGATGAAGACGACGACCGCGATGCCTGCCGCCCAACCTGGGCCGCCGAGCTTGGCGAACAACAAACCGACTGCGCCGCCCGACAGCCCGGACAATGCCGCTGTGAGCGCGAGCTTGGAGTTCGCGTCGACCAACGCTCCCTCGGCGGGCACCAAGGCGGGTACCACCGCACTCTTTGCCACGCCGTAGGCCTTCTGCATGATGAGGATCCCGAAGGCTTCAGGGAACAGCAGGAAACTGTCGATGTGGCTGATCATCAGGAACGCCAGAAGGGCCCGGATCGCGAGTGATCCGACAAGCATGTATCGGCGGCCGCCGGCGAGACGGTCGATCGCCGGGCCGATGAGCGGTGTGACGACGGCGAAGGGGGCCATCGTGCAGATCAGGTACAGGGCAACCCGCCACCGAGCGGCGCTCGGATCGATGGAGAAGAAGATCGATCCGGCCAGGGCGACAGCAACGATGCCGTCGGCTGCGGACCCCAACGCATGGGTGCGAGCGAGGCGGGTGAACGGCGAAATCTGCAGGCTTGTGTTGCGCGGGCCAGCGTCGTCGCCGCCTCTGTTGCTGATGGGCTGCCAGTCCGAACCTTCGGTCACGGGGTGATCTTAGGCCCCTGCGCATTGAGCCGTGTCGCAGTTGAGCGGATTGTGGCGATTGATGACCGGCTGTTCGACGACCGCCTGTCGCCATCGACCCCCAGCCACGCACCATCGATGGTCATCGGTCGTCCTCGTGACCCGGAGTCGGGAGGAGATCCGCGACTGCGAGCAGCAATTCGACGTCGCGATCGTACGTGAGCCGCTTCCGCGCCTTCTTGGGTCGCAACCACGCAATCTCGTCGACCTCGGAGTTTTGTGCGAACGACCCATCGACGACCGTGGCCAACCAGTAGCGAACCTCTTTGGGCCGGCCGTGACGGTCTGGGTAGCGAACGGTTGGAAGCTCGGTGAGCAGGTCGACGGCGAATCCGGTTTCCTCCTCGACCTCTCGAAGCGCGTTCTGCTCGGCCGACTCGCCTGCTTCGGCCTTTCCCTTCGGAAAGCTCCAGTCGTCGTACCGGTCGCGGTGGATGAGCAGTAGTTCGGTGCCCTTGTTACCGGCGCGGGTCACGAGTGCACCCGCAGCCCGGACGACCGGGTCGCCGGCATCGATGGGTTCGGCTTCGCTCGTGGACTCATCACCCATGGGCGCGTGCCGTTGCCTCTGCCTGGAGCCGTTCATGCAGGTCCCGACCGTCACCCCCTTCGAGGCGGGAGTATCGGCCGTCGGCACCGAGCCGCCAGGAGATTTTCTCGTCGGCGAGGTTCGCTGCCAGCACGCTCAACAGTTGCGCACGAGCGGCCGGGTCGTCGACCACCACCAATGCCTCCACTCGACGGTCGAGGTTGCGGGGCATGAGATCGGCGGATCCGATGTACACGAGATCGGTGCCATCGTCGCTGCCATGGGCGAAGTGATAGATGCGGGAGTGTTCGAGGTAGCGACCCACGATCGACCGGACGCGAATGTTCTCGGACTGGTTCGGCACCCCGGGTCGTAGACAGCACACGCCGCGCACGATGAGGTCGATCTGCACGCCGGCCCGCGACGCGTCGTACAGCGCTTCGATAATGCTCGGGTCGACCAAGCTGTTCATCTTCATGGTGATGCGCCCGGCGGGCGCGGCCACCTCGCCGGCGATCAACTCCATCAGACCGGGTCGCAACGAGTCGGGCGCGACCAACAGCCGGGAATAGTCGATATCGCGTCCGTATCCGGTGAGGTGGTTGAAAAGGTCGGCCAGATCGTTGCCGATGCTGACGTCGGCGGTGAGGAGGCCAAAGTCCTCGTACACGCGGGCGGTGCGGTGGTTGTAGTTGCCGGTGCCGATGTGGCAATAGCGCGCGATCCCGGACTCTTCCTCCCGAACGACCATGGCGGTCTTGGCGTGGATCTTCAGGCCAACCAACCCATAGGCCACGTGGACGCCGGCCTGCTCCAATCGCTTCGCCCAGTCGATGTTGACCTGTTCATCGAAACGGGCCTTCAACTCGATCAGCACCGCGACCTGCTTTCCCAACTCCGCCGCCGAGATCAATGCATCGATGATCGGGCTTTTCCCCGACGTGCGGTAGAGGGTCAGTTTGATGGCCAAGACTCTCGGGTCGACCGCCGCCTGACGAATGAACTCGACGACCGAGTTCGAGAACGAGGAGTACGGGTGATGGACCAACACATCGCCGCGCCGCAGGGCACCAAAGATGTCGGCCGGTCCGTTTTCGGGCGGCGCGATCTCGGGCTCGGTCACTGCATTCCATGCCGGATACAACAATTCGGGCAGGTCGAGATCGCACAACATGAACAGCCCCGTGAGATCGACAAGGCCGGGGGTTGCGAAGTGGTCGGCCTCGTCGAGGTCGAGCTCGCCCAGCAGCATGTCGAGCGTCTCTGCGCTCATGGATTCGTCGGTTTCGAGCCGAATTGCTCGACCGAACCGCCGACGGCGAAGCTCCATCTCGACCGCGGACAACAGGTCGTGCGCCGACTCCTCCTCGACGATGAGGTCGCCGTTTCGGGTGACGCGGAACAATGACTGCTCGCGCAGCACCATGCCCGGAAACAACCGGGCCAGGTGGGCGACGATGACCTGCTCGAGCGGGATGTAGCGGCCGCCGGGTAACGGCACCAAACGATCGAGCGAGTTCGGCACCTTGACCCGGGCGAATCGACGCTGACCCGTGCGGGGGTCGTCGAGCACCACCGCCAAGTTGAGGGAGAGGTCGCTGATGTAGGGAAACGGATGGCCGAGATCGACTGCGAGGGGGGTGAGAATGGGGAAGATCCGCTGCTCGAAGCGATCGGCCAACAGCGTTCGATCCTCTTCGGACAACGATTCGGCGTCGGTGATGACGACACCGAGTTCGGCGAGCACCGGCTTCAGCCGGCCGACGAACAAACGCTTCTGCCGTTCGACGAGGTCGCCGACGATGACGCTGATCTCGGCGATCTGTTTGGACGCGCTGCGACCATCGGGCGTCGGCGTCGAAATGCCCGCGGCGACGAGGTCGTGCAGGCCGGCCACGCGGACCTGGAAGAACTCGTCGAGATTGCTCGAGAATATGGCGCAGAACCGAACCCGTTCGAGAGGCGGGACGGACGGATCCTCGGCCATGGCCAACACTCGTTCGTTGAATGCGAGCCAGGACAGTTCACGATTCAGGTAGCCGATGTCGAGCTGGTCGTACCCTCCGGCGATCGTCGAGGAATCGGTTGAAGCAGCGTCGACCGGGGGCAGCCCCGACGGCGCCGCGCTGTCGCTGGGACGAATGCTGGTCATCGCCCGCCGGCGGCGAGCAGGAACGCTGCCCCGATGGCCCCGGAGTTGTCTCCCATCTCGGAGCGCACCACCGGCACGCCGCTGTTGGCGAACGCCTCGGCGGCGATTCCCTTTTCGATCGAGCGGCGGAACTTGGCACCAAGTCGGTGGGCGAAGCCCCCGCCCAATACGACCAGTTCGACGTCGAGCAGCACGAGCGCCGAGGTGATCCCGGCGATCATGGCGTCTTTGGCTTCGTCGACCAGCGCGTTGGCCACGGGGTCGCCGTGCTGAATCGCTTCTTCCCACACGCTCGAACGCATTCGACCCGTGCCGGCGATTTCGACCAATTGCGTATGGTCGCCGGCAGCGTGGCGCTTCCGGGCCTGACGCTCGAGCGCGGCTCGCCCGGCATAGGCCTCGAGGTGTCCTCGTCCACCGCAGCCGCACTTGCGGCCGCCGGCGCGAATGATGGTGTGGCCGATTTCGCCCGCCAGACCGCGGGGCCCACGGCGCAGCTTGCCGTCGAGGATGACGCCGCCACCGACGCCGGTGCCCATGAACACGCCGAGCACGTTGTCGACCGATCGAGCGGCGCCCACCTGCTGCTCGGCCAGCGTTGCCACATTGACATCGTTGTCGATCTGGATGACTCGTCCCGTGCGTCGGATGAGTTCGTCACGAACCGCTATCGGTTCGGCGAACCCCTTGAGGTTCGGTGGCGCGGTGAGCACACCGGACTCGCGGTCGACATGACCCGGCATGCCGACGCCGACGCCCTCGGCTTCGTGATAGGGATCGACCACGTCGATCACCGACGCGATGCGGTCGAGCACGTCGCTGGGGTCCCCCGTTTGGGGGGTCTTGACCTTCTTGACCTCGGCAACCTCGTCGCCGATCAGCTTCACCGCGAGAATCTTTGTGCCCCCGAGATCCACGCCGACTCGTACCGCTGACACGATCAGCCTTCCTCGTCCTCCGAGTAGCCGAGATCCCACTCGATGCGGTAGTTCTCCCGCTCGCCGTCGCGGTTCACTCGCTCACGGTTGCGGCGGAATTGTGGATCGTGCGGGGGAAGCAACAGCAGGCGTGCGTTGACACGATCGCGGAATCCCTCGAAATCGGACTGGTCGCCGAACTCTCGGCGGAGTTCCCAGTGGGGCGCGACGGGGCCGAGATACACGATTTTCACGTGGCCGACCGGCGGTACGGCTGCTTCGATGGTGTCGGACATGCACGGAAGTGTAGCGGCGTCCTCCAAGTGGCGGACCAGCCTTCTTCTGCGGGCCAGAAGAAGCCGTGTGTCGGAGACGTCATCGATTCGACGGGTCGACACGATCGGTGCAATTCCGGCGCGATTCGCCACCAAACCCCACCCTGCGACACCGTGCGTGTCCGAAAACTCACCCTTCGTGAGGCCGCGCGTCGATTCCATTGCAATCGAGCCTTTACGGGAACTTTCACGGTGATGTGGGCGTACTACTCCTACGAACGCACCCGGGAGGTGTCATGGACACAAGCTGGATGGCAATAGGACGATGTGCCGAAGAAGATCCCTCATTCTTCTTTCCAAACGACGGCGTGGGCGTACTCCGCGCCCAGCGCCTCTGTAAAACATGCTCCGTCATGGACGCATGCCTCGAATACGCCCTGCGCAACAGGATCGATCATGGCGTCTGGGGTGGCTGCTCCGAACGTGAGCGCCGCCGCATTCTGAAGCGCCGTCGGTCGGCAAACCTCACGATCGAGGCCGAGCCCTACCGCGAAGCCTCGTAGCGCGCGAGCCGGGCGCGTCTGGCCGCTCAGGGCGTGACGGTGACCGTGCCGTTCATCGTCGGGTGGAGCGAGCAGTACAGCGCCACCACGCCGGGCTCATCAAAACTCAGGTTGAACGCGTCGCCCCGGCCGAGAAGCTCGCTGGCAAAGGCCGTGCCCGGCTTGCTCGCCGAGCCGTCGACCACGGTGTGGGGCACTTCGTCGGTGTTCGTGATCGATAGCGTCTCGCCCACCGACACCGTCATGTTCTCGAACGTGAACGACGAAATCGTCGCCGACCGATCAGCTGTGCCGGGACTGGCAACGGCGGCCTCGGGCGCCCGTGGCCAGACCGAATCGTTCCACATGCCGAACACGCCCGTCTGGCTGTCGAACCCGTCGGCCACATAGGTGTGCATCATCCAGTTCGGCTGGAATTGGAAGAAGTTGCCGCCGTTCTGCTCGCATAGCGCCTCGCTGGCGATCGAGTCTTTTCGGCCACCGGCGCAACTGTTGTAGTGGACGTGCCAGAGGTCGAGGGGGCCGGCGAAACCCTCGGGGTGTTCCTCGCTGATGTCGATGAAGAACGCAGAACCCACCACCCGAAGCCCGTCAATGCCCGACCAGCCGGTGCCATCATCGGAGCAGACGCCGAGCTCGTCCCGCGTGGCACCAAAACCCTGCTCGGAGGCGAAGAGCAGCATTTCGGGGTTCGCCGGATCGAAGCCGTCGGCGAGCAG
>CBESNZ010000058.1:0-12162 GCA_965531045.1 uncultured Acidimicrobiales bacterium | reverse complement strand
GAGGGACGGAGCGGTCACGCTCCGAGGACCGCGCGGAATTCGTCCAACCCCTGCGGCGCGCCGATGGCCACGATCACGTCTCCGGCGGCGAGCACGAAGTCGGCGCCCGGCGACGGTACCGGCTCGGCATTGCGCACCACGGCCACGATGGACACTCCGGTTTGCGTCCGGAAGGCGCCATCGCCAATCGGACCCCCGACGACACCGGATTGCGCATCGAGCTGAACCCACTCGATGCCGAAGCCTTCGAACTCTTGACGAATCTCGTTCACGGTCTCGGTCACGTGGCTGACCCCCAGGATCTCTGCCATCGTCTGCGTGTCGCGCTCGGACAGGGTCAGCAACGATGTGCAGGTGTCGGGGTCGTCGGCGTCGTAGGCCAGTACCTCGCGCCGACCATCGTGATGCACGATGACCGCCATGTTCCTGCCCTCGTCGGTCGTGAATTCGTGACGCACACCGACACCGGGCAACTTCGTTTCGTGAACCTGAGGCATGGGCGCCAGCATACGACCGTGTCCGTATTCGACACGGGTGCTCCCACGGGTAACCCTGGAGAATGGCCAACGACGTAGAGCAAGGCAACACCAAGCGCAAGAAGCTGCCTCGGGCCGAATATCAAGCCGAACTGGAGCGGCTCCAGCGGGAACTCGTCAAGCTCCAGGGCTGGATCGAGGACCAAGGCCTCCGGGTGTGCGTGCTGTTCGAGGGTCGAGACGCTGCGGGCAAGGGTGGCACGATCAAGCGCATCGTCGAGCGCACGAACCCGCGCAAGGTTCGCATCGTGGCCCTCGGCACGCCGACCGAACGCGAAAAGACGCAGTGGTACTTTCAGCGCTACGTCGCCCACCTACCGGCCGCGGGCGAAATGGTGCTGTTCGATCGAAGTTGGTACAACCGCGCCGGCGTCGAGCACGTGATGGGCTTCTGCACGGACGACGAGTACGACGACTTCCTTCTCGCGGCGCCCGAATTCGAGAACATGCTCATCCGGTCCGGCATCATCCTGATCAAATACTGGTTCTCCGTCGGTGACGACGAACAAGAACAACGTTTCGAGTCTCGCATCACCAACCCGGAGAAGCGGTGGAAGTTGTCGCCGATGGACCTCGAGTCACGCTCCCACTGGATCGACTACTCCCGGGCCAAGGATCGGATGTTCCAGCACACCGACACCAAGACCTCTCCGTGGTGGGTGGTCAACGCAGACAGCAAGAAGCGAGCCCGCCTCAACTGCATCAGCCATCTCTTGATGCAGATCCCCTACCAGGACGTCACGTCGGCCGACCTCGAGCTTCCGCCCCGCCAGCAGGGGAAATACGAGCGATCGCCCTTCGAGTCGCAGAATCTGGTGCCAGAGTTGTTCTAGCGGGCCGCTGTTTCCAACCGCCCGGTTCCCCGACTAGCCCGACGTTGTCGTGGTGGCGGCGTCGTCGTCGACCTCGTCGGGCACCAACGTGATCGTGCCGACATCGGTGACCTCGCCCGCCACAACCGCGTACCGGGCAGCGGTCGAGCCATCTTCGACGAAGGTCCAGCCGCCCGGCGGCAGCAACGCCATCGTGTACCGGCCGGCTCGCAGGTTGGGGATCTCGAAGGCGCCGTCGTCGTCGGTGCGGGCGCTCGCCGCGTACGGATGGTCCCCGCACGGGGTTTCGGCCTGGAAGCTGCTGTAGAGAATCTCGACGCACACCTCGACCGTCGTGTCGACCAGCGCTTCGCCGTCGTCATCCACCATCACGCCGGTCAACGTGCCCCAGTCCTCGGGGGCGTCGGCGGGCAAGGCCGGCCCGCCACCTCCCACGGCAATGGCATAGACGTCGTTGTCGAGCAGATCCGAGTTGTCCACCCGGTATGTGCGCGCCTCGCCATCGGCGATCACGGTGATGCCGTAGCTCGTTGCGAGCCAGAGTCGACCGCCGGTATCGACGTAGATGTCGCGCACATCGTCGGACGACAGCCCGTCATCGATGCCGATCTCGGTGGCGATGCCGGCGGAGAAGCGCTGCACGCCCAACCGGTGGGCCGAGATCCAAACATCGCCATCGACGGCGAAGGCCGCGTCGTCACCGTTCAACGACGAAGGGTTGCCGGTCCACGCCTCGTCGGCGAACAGTGCGATACCCCGCGATCCGTTGGCGACCACCACTCGATAGCCACCGTCCTCGGATGCATCGATGGCCAGGGCCCGAGGGGCGAAGCGTTCGTCGAACCCGGTGCCCTCCTCCCACGCGGTCCAAACGTCATCCTGGAAGCGGGCGATCGACGACCGGCTCGTCACCCACGCGCTGCCGTCGGGTGCGATCTCGACCGCCTGGGCCCGGTACCGATCGTCGCCCGACCCGAGCACGTCGTCGTTCCCCCACGAGGTCCAGACGCCGTCGGCGAACCGGCCGATCACGTCGGCCCACACGACCCAGATCGCATCGTCGCCACAAGCCACATCTTCCGCGAATCCGAGCCCCAAGTCGGGTTCGGCCGTACCCCAGTCGCCGTCGTCGAGTACGGCGATTCCGTTGGGACTCGGCGTGACGACACGGCCATCGGGACACACCTCGACCGCTCTCGCCCATTCCACCACCGGCGAATCCTCCCCGTCGAAGTTCTGCCATGCGCCGTCGATGAGGCACGAGACGCCAAGACGCGTGCCGGCGCACATCGGTCCGGCGTCGGCGGGCGCAACCACCGCGTCGAATGCCGGGTCCGGAAGGGGCGGGATGGTCGGTCCGGGATCCACGGTCGTGGTGGATGCCGGCGTGGTATCGACCCCCTCGGTTGATTGTGCCGACCCGGACGCGTCTGTCGTGGGCGCCGTCGTCACCGCATCGACCGATGCGACATCGGCGCCCCCACACGCCGCGGCGAGCAGGGCGAGCGCGACAAGCGTCGCTCCGGGCAGAGTGATGGTCTTCTTCATGGTTCCCGCGTGTACTTCCGCTTGTCCGCTGTTGTCTTCCGCCCGCCAATACTGACATGCGCGTTCGGTCTTCGCAGCTTTCGCGGAATCGAGACCAGCCGTAGGAGATCAGCCGTACGAGATCAGGGTCTTCATGTAGTTGGACCGCTCGAACGCGACGGGATCGGGAACCGACTGTTGACTCACGCTGCCACGAGCCTGCGTCACCGACTCGTAACCGTGCTCGTCGAACCACCGTCGGGTATCGGCCAGGACGGTGGCCAGATGCTGCGGACCGTGCTGCAGGAGGGCGGAGGTCATCATCGTGACGTCGGCACCGGCCAGCAACAACTTCACCACGCCGTCGGCATCGTGCACGCCGGTTGTGGCCGCCAACTGGGCTCCGATCCGGCCGGCCATGATCGCCACCCACCGCAGCACGAGGCGCATCTCGGCCGGTGTGCTCAGCTCGAGATCGGGCTTGACGTCGAGCGTCTCGAGATCCATATCGGGCTGGTAGAAGCGGTTGAACACCACGATCGCGTCGGCTCCGGACTCGGCCAGGCGTCGCGCCATGTTGGCCGGCGAGGAGAACGCCGGCCCGATCTTGACCGCCAGCGGTATGTCGATGGATGACCGGACATGGGACACCAGTTGGAGGTACCGATCCTCGATCTCGACCCCGGTCGCGTCGGGGTCCGCAGCGACAAGGTAGATGTTCAATTCGATCGCGTCGGCGCCCTCGTCCTCCAACGCCTTCGCGTACGAGGTCCAGCCCCCATCGGACGTACCGTTCAGGCTGGCGATGACCGGGATCGACAACGCTCGCTTGGCCTGCACCAGCAGGTCGAGGTATTCGTCGGCCCCGGTGTTGTAGTCGTCGAGTTCGGGGAAGAAGCCGCCGAGGGCTTCAGCGCTCGCCGCCGACCCGAAATCGAGGGAGTGATCCATGGCCAGGGCATCGTGTTCGACCTGTTCCTCGAACAACGACGGCAGCACCACTGCCGCGGCCCCGGCAGCTTCGAGCTCCAACAGCGTGTCGAGCGATCCGGTCAGCGGCGACGACGAGGCCACGATGGGATGCGGCAGCGTGAGACCGAGGTAGTCGGTGGTCAGGTCAGTCATTGCCGTCCTCCACTGCATCGTCGTCGTTGAGATTTCCCCAGCGAGCGGTTCGTTCGACGTCGACCATCTGTTCGTACAGATGCCATCGATCGTCGATGTCCTCCTGGGCCTTCGCCAACAGCTCGTCGGCCACGTCGGGATTGACCCGTGCCAACATCGAGAACCGGGCCTCGGTCATTGCGAACTCCTTGAACGGGATCGACGGCGGACTGCTGTCGAGATGGAGTCCGTGCTCCCCCGACGCCTCGCGACGCGGGTCGTACCGATACAGCGGCCAGTACCCGCTGGTGGCAGCCATCTTCTGGTGGCCCATCATGTCGCTCATGTCGATGCCATGGGCGATACACGGGCTGTAGGCGATGACGATCGACGGGCCGGGATGGGCTGCGGCCTCGTTGAGCGCCTTGACGGTCTGGGTCATGTTGGCCCCCATCGCGATGTGCGCCACGTAGACGTCGCCGTACGACATGGCGATCATGCCGAGGTCCTTCTTGGCGGTTTCCTTGCCGCCGGCGGAGAACTTGGCGATCGCGGCCCGAGGCGTGGCCTTGGAGGTTTGCCCCCCGGTGTTGGAATAGACCTCGGTATCGAGCACCAGCACGTTGACGTTGCGGCCCGAGGCCAGGACGTGATCGACCCCGCCGAACCCGATGTCGTAGGCCCAACCGTCGCCACCGATCAGCCACACGCTTCGCCGAACCAAGTGGTGGGCAAGCGATGTCAAGCGATCAGCAACCGGTCCGGGGTGAGTGGACAGCCACGTTCGGAGCTGCTCGAGCGACTGCCGCTGCGACGCGATGTCGGCCTCGTCGGCCTGTGGGTTGTCGAGCAACGTCGACGCGAGCGGACCCAGGTCTCCGGCCAACTCGGCCACCAGGTGCCGTGCCGCCGCCTCGTGATGGTCGAGGGCCAAGCGCATGCCGAGCCCGTACTCGGCGTTGTCCTCGAACAGCGAGTTGGCCCACGCGGGGCCTCGTCCTTCGCCATCGACGGTCCAGGGCGTGGTCGGCAGATTTCCGCCGTAGATCGACGAGCACCCGGTCGCGTTGGCGACAACCATGCGGTCGCCCATCAACTGGGTCAGCAGCTTCAGGTACGGCGTCTCGCCACAGCCGGCGCAGGCTCCCGAGAACTCGAAGAGTGGCTGGGCGAGTTGTGAGTCCTTCCCCGTTTCGAGCCGCAACGTCGTCCGATCGTGTTCCGGAATCGAGAGGAAGAAGTCGAAGTTGGCGCGCTCGGCCTCGAGATGGTCGCCCTTGGCCTCCATGTCGATCGCCTTGTGCTTCACCACCTCCTTGCTCTTGGCCGGGCAGATGCTGACGCAAACGCCGCAGCCGGTGCAGTCGTCGGGCGCGACCTGGATAATCGAGCGACGGCCGTCCTTCAGCGGCCTGTCGCGAAACGACGCCGGTGCGTCGACCAGCTTCTCCGGCTCGACGATCTTGAACCGGATCGCGGCATGCGGACACACCAAAGAACAGCGGGCGCAGTCGATGCAGATGTCGGGGTCCCAAATGGGAATCTCGTCGGCGATGCTTCGCTTCTCCCAGCGGGTGGTCCCGGTGGGGAACGTGCCGTCGATCGGGAACGCACTCACCGGCAACAAGTCGCCTTCATCGGCGATCATCCGGGCGGTGACCCGCTGCACGAAGTCCGGAGCGATAGCGGGCACCGGGGCCGGCATCGAACGGTCACCTACCGCGCGTGCGCCCACATCGAGGCGGACCATCGCTGCCAAGGCGCCGTCGATGGCCGCGAAGTTGCGATCGAGCACGACCCTTCCCCGTTTGCCGTAGGTCTTCGCGATCGACTCCTTGATGGCGTCCGCAGCATCCTCGGCCGACAGCAAACCGGACAACGAGAAGAAGCATGTCTGCAGGACCGTGTTGATGCGGTTGCCCAGCCCCGCGTCGCGGGCCACCTTTCCGCCGTCGACGACCCACACGGCGAGTCCACGATCGACGATCGTCTGTTGCGCATTGGCCGGGAGCCGATCCCAGGTTTGGTCGAGCGGCCACGGCGAGTTGATCAGTAGCGTCGCCCCGTCGGCCGCAATCGCCAGAAGATCGCGCCGCTCGAACGAGGCGAAGTGGTGCACCGCGATGAAGTCGGCTCGATCGATGAGATAGGCCGACCGGATCGGGGCGGGCCCGAACCGGAGATGCGAAACCGTTGTCGAACCCGCTTTCTTCGAGTCGTACACGAAGTAGCCCTGCGCATAGAGCGGGGTGCGCTCTCCGATGATCTTGACCGAGTTCTTGTTGGCGCCGACCGTCCCGTCGCTGCCCAGCCCGTAGAAGACCGCTCGGGTCACCGAATCGGGCTCGTGCCAGCGCTCCGGATCGTGATCGAGGCTGAGGCGGGTGACGTCATCGACGATCCCGACCGTGAATTCGGGGCGAGGCGCGTCCGCACTGAGCTCATCGAAGACCGCCAGTGCCATCGGCGGGGTGAACTCCTTCGACGACAGGCCGTAGCGGCCGCCGATCACCCGAGGTACTCCCCCGGCGGCTGTGCCCGGATCGGAAGGCCAGCGTTGGGCCAGCGCGGCAACGACGTCGAGATACAGCGGTTCGCCGGTCGACCCGGGCTCCTTCGTCCGGTCGAGCACCGCAACCGTCTTCGTCGTGACCGGAAGCGCGTCGACGAAAGCCTCGACGTCGAAGGGTCGATACAGCCGAACGTTGACGACGCCGACGCGGTGGCCGTCGGCGATCAGCGCATCCACGGCATCGACCACGGTTCCGGCTCCCGATCCCATGACCACCACGACACGCTCGGCCTCGGGATGGCCGTGATAGTCGAAGAGACGATGGCGCCGGCCGGTCAGGGCGGCAAACCGATCCATCTCCACCTGGACTGCAGCCGGCACCGCAAGGTGCATCGGGTTGGCTGCCTCTCTGGCCTGGAAGAACACGTCGGGATTCTGCGCCGTACCCCGCAGCACGGGGCGATCGGGGTCGAGCGCCCGCAGCCGGTGATCGACCACCGACTGCTCGTCGATCATGGCTCGAATGACGTCGTCGTCGATCGAAGCGATCTTCGACACTTCGTGACTGGTGCGGAAGCCGTCGAAGAAGTGCAGGAAGGGCACGCGCGTACGGAGCGTGGCCGCATGGGCGATCAGCGCGAGATCCTGGGCTTCTTGCACCGATGACGACGCGAGCATGGCCATACCCGTCTGACGACACGCCATGACGTCACTGTGGTCGCCGAAGATGCTCAGGGCGTGCGTGGCGATCGATCGGGCCGCAACGTGAATGACGGCCGGCAAGAACTCTCCGGCGATCTTGTAGAGGTTCGGCACCATCAGCAGCAAACCCTGCGACGCGGTGAACGTGGTGGTCAGCGCTCCGCCCTGCAGCGCTCCGTGCACCGCTCCGGCGGCGCCGGCCTCGCTCTGCATCTCGATGACCTCGGGCACCGACCCCCACAGGTTGGTGGCACCGGCCTGGCTCCACGCGTCGGCATGCTCTCCCATCGGGGACGCCGGCGTGATCGGGTAGATGGCGATCACCTCGCTCACCCGGTGGGCGATGCGGGCGACAGCTTCGTTGCCATCCAGGGTGTGATTGCGGGTTTGGTTGCCGGAGGGGGTATCAGCCATGACGATCAAATCGGACTTTCGACTCTGGAATGCGGGGGGAAGACGGATGAGGCTTGGTGTACCGACCAGGAGGACCCGAAATGACGCATCCGCCCAAGCCCGAGGCCACCGATCCCGACCGACAGGCCGGCGTGATCGACGACGCTCGCTGCCTGGAACTCGTGCACGCGACACCGGTCGGCAGAATCGGATTCATGTCGGAGGGTGTACCGCTCGTGCTGCCGGTGAACCACGCCGTCGTCGATGGCACGATCGTCTTTCGCACGGTTGAAGGGCAGAAGTTGGCTGCCGCGGCGGCGAACCAGCCCGTGTGTTTCGAGGTCGACCAATGGGATGCCGAACATCGAACCGGATGGAGCGTCGTGCTCCAGGGCAGGGCCCGCGAGGTCACCAACTGGGCTGAGCAGGAGCAACTCGAGGGCATCGGCCTGACGCCGTGGGTGACCGACGAGTGGCGCCGCATGTGGGTTCGGATCGAACCCACACTGCTCACCGGGCGCGAATTCGGCTGACATCATCCGAGGGCGGCGTGGGCCGCCGCCAGTCGAGCGACCGGCACCCGATACGCCGAGCAACTCACATAGTCGAGTCCCAGTCGCTGGCACAGAGCGATAGATGCCGGCTCGCCGCCGTGCTCACCGCAGATGCCGAGCTGGATGCCGGGCTGCGCGGCTCGACCATCTTCGATCGCTATCGACATCATCCGGCCGACGCCGTCGACGTCGATCGTGTGGAAGGGGTTGGCCGCGATCAGCTCGCCAGCCAGGTAACCGAGGAGAAAGCCGGCCTCGGCATCGTCGCGGCTGATCCCCAACGTCATCTGGGTCAGATCGTTCGTACCGAAGGAAAAGAAGTCGGCGTGCTGGGCGATTGCCGCGGCGGTGAGCGCTGCTCGAGGAACCTCGATCATGGCCCCGATCGGCATGCGCAGGAGTTCGTCGATCTCCGCCTCGTGCCCCTCTTCCGAGTCACCCTCCCCGGTATCGAGACCTCGTTCAACGAAGACCCGCTGCAATTCGGCTTCGATCAGGACACGGGCGGCGGCCATCTCCGTGGCATGGCTGACGAGAGGCACCATGATCTCGGGACGCACGTCGTGTCCCTCGCCCCGTACCTCCAGAGCCGCTTCGACGATGGCTCGGGTCTGCATGCAGATCAGTTCGGGGATTTGGAGTCCGAGTCGAACGCCGCGTCGACCGAGCATCGGATTGGACTCTCGGAGATCGCCGACCAGACCGAGCATCGTCTGCGTTTCGGTGAGTTCGTCGACCAGGGACTCCACCGTCGCCAGATCGGCTGCTCCGATGAGCCGAATCTGCAGGTCGGTCGCCTTCCTGGTCAGATCGTCGAAACTCGGCAGAAATTCGTGCAGCGGCGGATCCAACAATCGAATGATCACCGGTTCACCGGCCATCGCCCGGAACATGCCGGCGAAGTCTTGGCGCTGCAACGGCAACAACGCGGCGATCGCCTCTCGTCGTTCGGCCGCCGTCGGCGCAACGATCATCCGTTGCACGATCGGCAGTCGGTCGGCGGCGAAGAACATGTGCTCGGTACGACACAGACCGATGCCGGACGCGCCATAGCGTCGAGCCCGTTCGGCCTCGACCGGGTCGTCGGCATTGGCCCGCACGCCGAGGGTGCGGAATTCGTCGGCCCAGGCAAGCAACGTCGACAACCACGGGCTGTCGATGTCGGGGGCAACGGTCTCGAGCTGCCCGGCGTACACCGCCCCGGTTGTTCCGTCCACCGAGATCCATTCACCCTCGTGGATTTCGATGCCGCCCACCACCAGGGTTCGGGCCACCATGTCGATGTGCATCTCGGCCGCGCCAACAACAGCGGGCTTGCCGAATTGGCGGGCCACGAGCGCGGCGTGGCTGGTACGGCCGCCGCTCGACGTGACGATTCCGGCAGCAGCCAGCATGCCGTGCACGTCGTCGGGCTTCGTCTCGGGCCGGACGAGCACGACCTGTCGACCCTCGGCGACCCACCGCTCGGCGAGGTCGGGGTCGAACGCCGCCACGCCCACCGCAGCACCGGGCGAGACGTTGAGACCGGTCGTGAGTGGGGTCTGCTCCACCGCCGCATCGGAGAACTGCGGATGGAGGAAGAAATCGATCTGGTCGGGGGTCACCCGGCGCACCGCCTCCTCCCGGGTGATCAAACCTTCGTCGGCCTGATCGACCGCAATCCGCACGGCCGCCTGCGCTGTGCGTTTGCCGGCACGGGTCTGAAGAATCCACAACCGTCCCCGCTCGACGGTGAACTCCATGTCCTGCATGTCGCGATAGTGCTGTTCGAGTCGGTCGGCGATCTCCGCGAACTGCGTCGCCATCTCGGGCATGTCGTCGGCCAGTTGCGCGATCGGCAAGGTGGGCCGGATTCCGGCGACGACGTCCTCGCCCTGTGCGTTCACCAGGTAGTCGCCCTCCAGCCGCGGCTCGCCGGTGGTCGCGTTGCGGGTCATCGCCACGCCGGTCGCCGAATCATCGCCGCTGTTGCCGAACACCATCGTCACCACGTTCACCGCGGTTCCCAAGTCGTGCGGAATGTGCGCAGCCACTCGGTAGTCGTGGGCTCGTTTGCCCCGCCAGCTCTCGAAGACCGCTTCGATCGCCATCCGCAACTGCACGGCCGGGTCGTTCGGAAACGGACTCGACCCGCGTCGCCTGACGACGGTCTTGAACGAATCGATCACACCCCGTAGATCGCCCGCACCGAGGTCTGCGTCACTCGACACGTTGCGCTGCTCCCGGGCGGCGAGAAGAACCGCCTCGAAGGCCTCATCCGGTACACCGAGTACGACGCCACCGAACATCTGGATCAGCCGGCGATAGGAGTCGAGGACAAAGCGTTCGTCGTTGGTCGAGGTGATCATCCCGTCGACGACATCGTCGTTGAGCCCGATGTCGAGCACGGTGTCCATCATTCCGGGCATCGAGAACTTCGCCCCCGACCGGCACGCCACGAGGAGTGGATTGTCCGCATCGCCAAAGACCTTGCCGGTCTGCTGCTCGAGCTGGTTCATCGCGTCGAGCACCTGATCCCAGAGGCCATCCGGAAACCGTCCGTCAGCGTCGCTGAATGCGTTGCAGGCCTTTGTCGTGATCACAAAGCCCGGCGGGACCGGGACGCCGAGCCGGGTCATGTCGCCAAGGTTTGCCCCCTTCCCGCCCAGCAGGCCGCGGGTGGCCTCCCAGTCGCCGTCCACCGAAGCCTGCGCTTCGTCAATCTGGTCGAACCGGTACAGCCAGGTCTCCATGGGCTTCACCATCAATCTGCGTGTCGAGTGTCGGTGTCGATCCTTCGATACACACGAAGTTCAGCCGTGCGACCACACCATCGGTGTACGAAGGAGACCTCGATGACACTGCCGTTGTGCAGTGAGTATTCCAAGGGTCCAACGTCCCAATCCCGGTACTCGACGCGGCGCTAGTTCAAGCGATTGATGGCCGGCTGGGCGACGATGAGCGCTTCGAGCAGGGCTTCGAGCGAGGGGTCGATCGACCCGAGCTGCAACGCCAGCTGCGTGTCCTTTTCTGCGAGCCCCGAGGTGCCCTCCAGCCCGCTTCGCAGATGCTCGTCGATAAAGTCTTGCGGGAGGGCCAGTAGGGCGAGGTACTGCTCGGTGAGCTTGCCGAGTTGCCCGGTGTGCTTCCACGCGTCGACCAAGGCACCCGTGTCGGTGTTGTGCTGTTCCACCAATGCAAACGCCGCACGAGCCGCCGCCTGTTGCATGTAGGTCATGATGTTGACCCCGATCTTCAGCGCTGCCCCCGTGCCGATCTCTCCCCCGTTGATGACCTTCGTTCCGTAGATGTCGAGTAACGCTCGGGTCTCCGGGTTCATGTCGTCCATCCCGCCGACGAACATGGCGAGTTCGCCAACCCGAGCCGCGTCACCGCCTCCCGCAACACATGCATCGAATACCTCCACTCCCCATGCTGCCGCGCTGTCGCGGGCCGACGTCATCGTGTCGGGGTGAACCGTCGAGTGGATGAGGACGATCAAGCCGTCGTGTGCCCCCTCGTGAATGCCGCCCTCGCCGTTGATGACGGCGTCGACGTGATGGGCGGCCGGGACACAAACGCTGACGATGTCACACGCCGCAGCCAGCTCCGCCGCCGAAGTCGCGGCGGTCGCACCGAGCTCGACGGCCGCAGCGACCGCCTTGTCGTCCAGGTCGAACACCATCACCTCATTGCCCGAGGATCGCAGTCGTTCGGTCATGGCCGAACCCATCATTCCGAGACCGATGTATCCGTAGTTCGTCACCGGCCGAGTCTGGCACTGCGCTTCCGCCGTTGCCAGGTCGATCGATTCTCGCTCGGTACTCGCTCGGTACTCGCTCGATGGCCCGTCCCCGTCCTCGGTCCGATCGAAGAGTGCCAAATATCACGCGATTCGCACTCGTGCCGATTGGGTAGAATGGAGGGCCGAACCTAAAGGCGGCCGGTGGAATCGATGGAGCAGGGTATATCGGTGGAGCAGGGTATATCGGTGGAGCAGGGTATATCGGTGGAGCAGGGTA
>CBESNZ010000057.1:0-12387 GCA_965531045.1 uncultured Acidimicrobiales bacterium | reverse complement strand
TCGAGGTCTTGCGCCAATCCCTGCACGACGCCGAGCTGGATCTCGAGCTTCTCGTAGCCGCCGGTGAACGCAAATGGTGCCTCGTACCGTCGACTCACCGCCGAGCCGTTGTCGTACCCGATGCTGGGGCCGACCGACGACATCATTCCCATGAAGAGCGGCAGGTCGATCGACCCGACAGCAGCGCCGTCTATCACCACGGTGGCGGTGCCGGTGCGGTTGTCTCGGCGCCGTACCCGCACGCCGACCACACAAGGTCCAACCGGTACGTCGATATCGGAGTCGACGACTTGATGGTCGTCGAAGGCGTTGTAGTCGAACACCAGCCTGTCGTTCTGGATGAACAGGCTGATGCCAGAGTTTTCGGTGCCGGTGGCGAAGAGCACGCCTTCGGCGCCCTCGGACCGGTCGATGTGCGCCGCCATGTCGAAGCTGCGTCCGCCGATACTGGCCGAGGCTTGCCCGGGGATCGGCGCCATCGGCGGGTAGTACACGTAGCGACGATCCGGACGATGGACGCCGCGCTCGGCGACGATCGGGGCGAACAGTTCGATCATCCGGTCATCGAGCGGCAACACGCCGTGGGTATCGGCCTCCTCCCACCAGAGGGCGATGAGTTCGGCGAGTTTGTCGGGGTTCGACTCGGCCAGGTCGTTGCATTCCGACGGGTCGTCGGCGAGGTTGTACAGCTCCCAGGTGTCGTCGTCGAAGGCGACGCCGGCTTGATGACGGGTGACCGCCTTCCAGTTGTCATGCCAGAGGCCGCGGCTGCCGCCCATCTCGAAGTATTGGACGGGCTTGCGGGTCGGCTCGTCGGGGCCATCGAAGGTGTAGTTGAACGACGTGCCGGTCACCGGCATTTGCTCGAGGCCCCGGTACACGTTGGGTGCCTGCACCCCGACCGCTTCGTAGATGCTCGGTGCCACGTCGTTGACATGGTGGAACTGGTGACGCAGCCCGCCCTTGTCGCTGACGCCGTTGGGCCAATGCACGATCATCGGCACGTGCACGCCGCCCTCGTGGGTGTTTTGTTTGTACCACTTGAACGGGGTGTTGCCGGCCTGGGCCCAACCCCACGGATAGTTGGTGTGACTGTGCGGACCGCCGATCGAGTCGACCTTGCCGATGGCCTCGTCCGGAGTCTCGAGGATCCCGTTGAAGAACTTCATCTCGTGCATGACGCCGAACGGTCCGCCCTCCTGTGAGGCGCCGTTGTCGGCGAGTACCACCAGCAGCGTGTTGTCGAGTTGATCGAGACCGCGCAAATCGTCGACCAACCGGCCGATCTGGACGTCGGTGTGTTCGAGGAAAGCCGCAAAGGCTTCCTGCAGGCGAGCGGCGAGTGCCGCCTCGTTGGCGGAGAGATCGTCCCATGCTTCGACGCCGGGGTTGCGGGGCGAGAGTTCGGTGTGGGCGGGCACGAGACCCATGTCGAGTTGGCGTGCGAACCATGCGTCGCGAGCGGCATCCCAGCCGTCGTCGAATCGCCCGCAGTACTTGGCGAGGTACTCGTCAGGGGCCTGATGTGGTGCGTGCGTCGCGCCGAACGCGCAATACAGAAAGAACGGGCGGTCGGGACGGATCGAAACGGTGTCGTGGACGAACTCGATCGCCTTGTCGACCATGTCCTCGCTGAAGTGGTATCCGTCTTCAGCGCTCTTCGGCGGTTCTACCGAGTGGTTGTCGTAGGTCAGGTCGGGGCTGAACTGATCGGTCTCGCCTTCGAGGAAGCCATAGAACCGGTCGAAGCCACGTTGCAGTGGCCACTGGTCGTAGGGGCCGGCGGCGGAACACTGGGCCATTGGCGCGAGATGCCACTTTCCGACCGCCAGCGTTGCGTAGCCCTCGTCGCGCAGGACCTCGGCCATTGTTGCGGCGTGGTTGGAGATGTGGCCCGTCATGTGCGGAAAGCCGGTGTTGAAGTTCGAAACAGCACGCATGCCGACGCTGTGGTGGTTGCGACCGGTCAGCAGGGCAGCCCGGGTGGGCGAGCACAGCGGCGTGACGTGAAAGTTGGTGTAGCGGAGGCCATCGGCGGCCAACGCGTCGATGTTGGGCGTGGCGAGCGTGGACCCGTAGCAGCCGAGATGGGAGAAGCCGAGGTCATCGAACAGCACGACCACGACGTTGGGGGCATCTTCTCCGGGATGCGGGTGCGTCTCGAAGTCTGGCTCGCTCTCGGCGACGGTCGTGCCGATGGTGCCGTTGAAGTCCCCGTAAATCTGCATGTTTCGCATCCTGCCACAATTGGCACTTAGACTGTCAATACTTCTTATGGTAGAACTCAGCCGCGTCCCCCCATCCCCATCCCCATCGCCACCCGGCAAGCCCGACGTCGATGCCGATGCGGATGCAGAGATGGATCCCGGCGCCGATGGCCGCCGCGCCCGTCGTGACCGCAACCGTGATGCGGTGGTCGATGCGATGCTCGATCTCCATCGTGAGGGCGACCTCAACCCCAACGTGGCCGACATCGCCGAGCGGTCCGGGGTATCGCACCGTTCGGTGTTTCGCTATTTCGACGACCTCGAAGAGCTGTTTCGCGTCGCCATCGCCAAGGGCAACGAGCGCTACGCCGAGCTGCTGCATCTGCACGAGATCGGACAGGGTCCCCTCGACGATCGCATCGAGCGCATCATCGAGCAACGTATGGCGTTCTTCGAGGAAGGTGGGCCGACCGGCCTCGCCACGCGGCTCCGGGCGCCGTTCGAGCCGGTGCTGCAGAAAGATCTGGTGCGCACACGCGCTCGGATGCGCGATCAGCTGGCCCGCCACTTCGCGTCCGAGCTGAAGCAGCTCGGTCACGTTGGGCCTCAGCGACTCGCGGCGATCGATGTTCTGCTCTCGCTCGAGAGCTACCAGCTGCTCCATGACGACCAGACACAGCCGCTGGCGGCGGTGGCCGACATCTGGCGCAGCGCACTGCAGGCCCTCCTGCGTTAGCCCTCGTTGACCAACGGCACGACCTGTTCGGCGAATGCGTCGAGCTGGTCGAGGTATTCGGCCTTGTCGCGGCCGCGCACCTTGATGTGCATGGTGTTGGCGCCCGCATCGATGGCGGCGCGGATGTTCTCTGCCATTGCCTCGGGTCCGTTGATCCAGGTCATCGGTAGATCTTCGGGGGTCGGCCCGGTGAGATAGGCCCACCCCGGCATGAAGCCAATGGCGAAATCCGTGTCGCCCCGCCCGGCTTCTTCGGCGGCGGTCGCGATGGTGTCGACGATCTCGGGGTATTGCTCCACGGGCGCGCCCATCGGGATGTATCCGTTGCCGTGTCGCCCGGTGCGTTTCCAGGCCGCCTTGCCGGAACCTCCGACCCAGATCGGAAGTTGGCCGGTTGCTGGGCCCGGAGCGACGCCGACGTTCTCGTAGTTGTAGAAGTCGCCCGAGTGTGAAACGTACGTATCGGCGAACGCACCCCGCACCGCGTCGATCGTTTCGTTCAGCATCTTTCCTCGGCTCTTGAAGTCGATTCCGAGCGCCTCGAACTCGGCTTCGACGTGGCCGGCGCCGACGCCAAGGATGGCTCGACCTCCGGAAAGGTGGTCGAGCGTGCCGAAGGAACTCGCGGTTTGGAGCGGATGGCGGTACGCCGCGATCCACACGACCGACAAGAGGTTGACCGTGGACGTGTTGGCCGCCAGATAGCTGAGTGTCGCGATGGTGTCGTACCACGTGGTGGTCATCTTCGAGGCGTACTCGTTGTCGGGTATGGCGATGTGGTCGCACACGCCGACGAAATGGTGGCCGGTGGCCTCGGCCCGTTGCGCAATTTCGACGAGGTCGGCCACGGTCGCCGTGTCTTCCCAGGGGTCGACGAGGGTGCGGGTGAGGGTCTGTACCGGCAGCTGCATGCCGTAGGTCCACGAAGGTTGGCTCATGGGCCCTAGATCATCACGCCGGCGCGCCGCATGCGAATTGGCCAACACGTCATTTGGGGCTCTCGTGAAGCCGCCGTAGCTGCGAGGATGTCGCTATGCCCGAGGGAGATAGTCTGGAACAGGCGGCGCTGCGGCTGGCGCCGGTGCTGGTCGGTCAGCACGTGACGTCGTTCTGGGCACGAAAGCTTCGCGGCCATTCGCCTCGAGCCGGCTGGTTGATCGAGAACGTTCGGGCGCAAGGCAAACACCTGCTGATCGAGTTCGAGCGCAACCTCACCCTGCAGAGCCACCTCGGTATGACCGGCTCGTGGCGGGTCGCCGAAGCGGGTTGGGCGCAGCCCGCCCGGATGCCGAAACTCCGAGTGGTCATCGGCGTCGAGGGTGCCGAAGCGTTGTGTTTCGCCGCGCCGACGATTCAGACGTTCGTCCGGACCGGTCCCACGCCGGTCGATCGGCTGGGCCCCGACCTGCTCGACGCAGAACCCGACTTTGCCGAGGTCGTGCGCCGGGCTCGCGGCGTTGCACCGACGACCGCCGTCATGGACCTGGTCATGAACCAGCAGGTGGCGGCCGGTATCGGCAACGTGTACAAGAGCGAACTGCTGTTTCTGCGACGACTCGATCCCTACACACCGGTCGGCAACCTCAGCGATGATCAGATCGAGCAGCTCTATCGCGAGGCTGCCAAACAACTGCGTCGAAACGTCGATGCGTCACAGCGCAACGCTCGACATCGACGTTCGACGACAGCTGACGGCCGCCTGTTCGTATACGGCCGCTATCGCCTGGCCTGTCGCCGATGCGGCGGAAACGTCGATCGGAACTACGACGATGTGCAGGGGCGCAGCACCTATTGGTGCCCCGCCTGTCAGTCTCCGTGATGCTTTAGGTCAACAGCTCGATCACCGCTTCAGGTGCCCGACGTGGCCATTAGTCGTCTGACGGGATCGTGTTCTCGTGAGCGACCCGGGCGCCCTCGTGCCCCGTGCGAACAACCCATACCGTGGACAGCACGGCAAACGAGATCGTGGCCGCGGCGAGTACGGCCACGATGGTCTTCATTGCCGAGTTGTCCGTAGCTGCAGTGGAGTCGGTGGTGTCCTGTCGGTTCTTCCACCACGACACGCCGACGAGCGCTGCGGTACTGATGAACAGCCCGGCGGCGAACAATCGGGTCATCTCACCGAGTTCCTTGTGCTTTTCGGTGTCCTTGATTTCGCCGATGATCTCGTTCAGTGGTTCGCCCGACCAAGCGGCCAGCAAGATGCTGATGAAGATCACCAGCGAGGCGAACACGACCAACGGACCGTACTTCTGTCGCCACGATGGTCGCAGCGCAATGGCGATGGCAGCAAGGCACACCAGCGGTGTGAGCACGACGGGGATGTGAATGAAGAAGGCGTGGGCCGGGATGTCAAAGAGGTTCTTCATGGGACCGTTCTCGTCGACGCCTTCGCGTTGCTGGGTAGAACTAACCGACGGTGACGCTGAGGGTCTGGCCCAAAGCTGCGTGACTGTTCGGGCCGACGGCGATATTACAGAACAGCACATAGTTGCCGGGCTCGAGGTCGAACGTCGCTTCGGCGGTGTCGCCGGCGGCGATGATTTCGGTTTTGCCGAGCAGGTCTGCGCCGAGCGCCGCCTCGTCAACAGCGCCCGATTCGAGCAGTGGGAGCGTCTCGTAGCTGTCTCCCTTGGCGACGGCGAATTCGTGGCCGAACGAACCGGTATTGGAGATGTCGAAGCCGACGGAACCCGCCGTCAGCTCGGTGGTGGTGTCAACCTCCCATTCGGAGAGTTCGACGGCCACGAGGCCTCCGACGGCGGCCTCGGTGGTGGTCGTGTCGCCGGCCACCTCGGTGGTGGCGGCGGTGGTGGCCGGCGCAGCGGAGGTGGTCGTTTCCTCAACCGTCGGCTCGGTGGTCACGACGGCGACGGTGGTAGAGGTGTCGTCGCCGGCATCGGCGTCGTCGCTGCCGCAAGCGGCCAACACAAGCGTGAGGGCGAACAGGATGGAAAGGGCTTGGCGCATGAAGATCCTTCGGATAGTGCAAACTTGCACTACCTTGTCACAGGTGAAGTGCATAGTACCGGCAGGAGAAAGAATTTCGCCATGACGGGCGATCGGTCCGCGCCGAAGTGGCTCAACGATGAGGAAGGCGCCGCTTGGCAATCCTTTGTCGTCGGCACGCTCTGCTTGTTCGGCGAACTCGAACACGGTCTCCTCGAGGCGGGCGGCATCAACCACCTCGACTACGGAATCATGGCGCAGCTCAGCTTCCGCGAAACAAAGAGCGAGCGGATGGCCGAACTCGCAGACATCTTCGGCGAGTCGCGCACGCTGGTCAGCTATCGCATCAAGAGGCTCGAGCAACGACGACTGGTACGTCGAGAGCGCGACCCGATCGACGGTCGCGGGGTGCGGGCCTGCTTGACCGCCGAAGGGAGCCAGCTACTGACCGAACTCGCGCCTGGGCACGTGGAACGGGTGCGTGAGCAGTTTCTCGACTTCGTGACCGACGACGAACTCGTGTCGCTCGGTGCCGTGTTCGCCCGCCTCCGAGAGGCGCAGGCCGCCCGGAAAGGCTCGCTGCGGGGCGGGGGTTGATCTCGACGCAATTGCGGGGCGTATCGGTGGCGCCGATATGGTCCACATCGCCGACCAATGAGGAGACCCATGCCTGCCAACCCGCTCAATATCGATGACCTCGGAGGCGAGCTCTACCAGCTGGCGATGAGCGAAGAAGCACGCCCGCTCCTCGCGAAGGTCAAGGCGTTCATCGCCGATCACGTGGTCGACATGAGCGAAGAGTTCTACCGCCTCGGCGAAGGCCGCGCCGACCGCTTCAGCTACGTCCCAGGGCAGCTCGAACTACTCGACGGCGCAAAAGCCAAAGCTAAAGAGGCGGGTCTGTGGAACTTCTTTCTGCCCGACGCCGAGACCGGCGAGGGCCTGAAGAACCTCGACTACGCCTACATCGCCCAGGAGTTGGGGAAATACCCCCTGGCATCCGAAGCCATGAATTGTTCGGCTCCCGACACCGGCAACATGGAGGTACTCGAGCGAGTCGGCACTCCCGAGCAGAAGGAGCAATGGCTCACCCCACTGCTCAATGGTGAGATCCGATCGGCCTTCGCCATGACCGAGCCCGATGTCGCATCGTCCGACGCCAAGAACGTGCAGTGCTCGGCGGTGCTCGATGGCGAAGAGTGGGTCATCAACGGCGAGAAGTACTACATCTCCGGAGCGGGCGACCCCCGCTGCAAGATCATGATCGTCATGGTCCGCACCAACCCCGACGCCGCACCTCACCTCCAACAGTCACAGATCCTGGTGCCGATGGAAACGCCGGGCGTCGAGATCGTCGGTCCGATGCACGTGTTCAGCATGGATGATGCCCCGCACGGCCACATGCACCTCCGCTTCACCGATGTGCGGGTGCCGGCCTCCAACATTTTGTTGGGCGAGGGTCGCGGCTTCGAGATCTCGCAACTCCGGCTCGGCCCCGGCCGCATCCATCACTGCATGCGGTCCCTCGGCGCCGGCGAACGGGCCCTCGAGCTGATGATCAAGCGTGGTCTCTCCCGCGAGGCGTTCGGCCGACCGCTGGTGAAGCTCGGCGGGAACACCGAGATAATCTCTCGGGCCCGTATCGACCTCGAGGCGATGCGGCTGCTGGTGTTGCGCGCCGCCAAGGCCATGGACGTGCTGCCCAAGGACGAGGCCAAGGTGTGGGTGAGTGCCGCCAAGGCGATGGTGCCCGAGCGCGTGTGCGAGATCATCGACCAGGCCATCCAGATGCACGGCGCAACCGGAGTCTCGCAGTGGACACCGTTGGCCAACATGTACATGAACCAGCGCACGCTGCGGCTCGCTGACGGTCCCGACGAGGTGCACCACATGGTCGTCGGCCGCGCCGAAATCGCGCGCCATAGTATTTGAGACGCACTCTCGGCTTCGGCCCGGCGGCCAGCCGAGGCCTTCGCGTCGCTGACGCACCGTTCGCGGTTGGGACCTCGTCCGTTGCGGCGTGCCTAGTGGTCGAGCGCTTCCCGCAGTTTGTCCGTGAGTTCGGGTCGGTCGGGGGATTTGGCGACCTTGTAGGCGGCGACGGCGATGGCGAGGGTTTTGGCTTGGGTCAGCAGCGCGGTGCGCTCTGTTTCTTCAGCGGTGTACGCGGCGAGCACGGCCTCGGTGTTGGCTTCGCCGTAGTAGTGCAGAAGCAGCGCGAAGTCCCAGGCGACGGCGCCGATGAACGCGTCGCCGAAGTCGAGCAGGCCGCTCAGGCGGCCGCGATCGTCGACCAACAGGTGCTCGGCGTGGAGATCGGAGTGGCACACACCGATCGGCCCCGACTCGCCGGCGGCCGAGATCTTCGCTCGGTGACCCCGTAGCGGCTCGAGCAACTCGGGCGCCGGTGTGGCTATTGCGTGCTCGCGCAGTTCGGTGCGGTCGAAGGGCCAGATCGTTGCCAGAAACCAGCGATCGCAAATGCCGCTCACCAGCCCGCGACTGGTGCCTTCCAAAGCATCGGCAGCGCCCTCCCACTGCCTCGACCTTTCGTTCGATTCCTCGGTCAGTGGAGTGTCCTCGGCCAAGGGGCCGGCGTAGCGGCATGGCAGCTGGTGCAGCGCTCGGAGAACCTCGGCGACATCGCCGGCAAGCTCATCGCTCCAAGGCCCGGCTTGTACTGGCTCGCCGGACAGGAGCGGGGCGACGGAGCAGCGGAGGCCGTCGGCTTCGACCACCGTCCAACGAGCTACCGACAGGCCTTGTTCCTCGAGAAGGTAGCCAATGCTCGCTTCGGCCCCGTAGGTGAGGCGTCGCCCAGAATTGGGAATCGGCAACCGCACGATGAGGTCCTCCCCGCTCAGTGATACTCGCCATGCCTCGGAGCTCTTGCCCAAAGCCACGCGCACCGCGGACAACGACGATCCGCCGTACGCCTGCTCTGCCGCGCGGCGTGCGGTGGCTGCCCGAACTGGGGTAGGTGGTCGCTCGTCAGCGGCCGGTGTGTTCACGTTGGGCGGTGGGGTAGCTCGATCGTTACGTCGCGATCGAGCGCCTGGCCCAGCAGGTGCGAGCGCTCACGGGCGGAAAAGACCTCGAGCTCGAGATCGACGTCGGGTTCGGCCGCGGGGGTGATGACGATGTCATCGTCGGTGATGGCGACCTGCACCGATTCGATGAGCTGCGAATGGCGACGATCGAGTCCAATGGCGATGCGCAAAAGTCCGGCGAGGATTCGCACGATTCGGCGCCGCTCGGAGGGCAGGGCGGCGTACTCGGCATGGCTTTTCCGCGGCCGACTCTTGCGGTGGTATCGCGCCACGAGTGCGACGAGCTCGCGTTCCTGTTCGGTGAAGCCGGTGAGGCGTTCGCTGTGTCGGATCACGTAGTAGCTGTGCTTGTGGTGGCCGGAGTGTCCGATCGACAAACCGACATTGTGAAGCACCGCGGCGATAGCGAGCAGCTCCCGTTCGGCGGGACCGAGCTTGTGGAGCGACCTGGTCTGATCGAACAGTTCGACGGCCAGCGCCGAAGTATGGAAGGCGTGCGGTGGATCGGAGTCGAGCTCGTGGGCCAGTCGGCGTGCGTTGCTGGCCCGCAGGTCGGCGAGGTGTTCGGGTCCGGTCGATGCCGAAGCGCCGAACCTGTCGTACAGCACGCCCTCGCGCAGCGCGTACGACGAGACGGTCATCGCATCGAGTCCGAGAACCTGGAAGGCCTCGACCAAGAGCAGGCAACCTCCGACGATGATGTCGGACCGACGGGCGTCGATGCCGGGCATGTCCCCGCGCTTGCCGTCCGGCCACTCGGTGATGAGGGTGACCAGATCGGTCAGTTCGGCGCTGCTGAACGTGGTTCCGTTCATCTGCCGCACGGTTTCACCGCGCTGGGCCGCCGCCATCGCCGCGATCGTGCTGATCGTGCCGGACGAACCGATCGCGATGGTCGGGGCGAGATCGGCCAGCGGAAACAGCGCAGGCGTGAGGGTGGCGCGCACGTATCGACGGCACGCTTGCACGCGGTCAGGGGTTACGGCACCGTCGGGGAAGAACCGCTCGGTCAGACGTATCGCTCCGAGTCGCATGCTGCGCGATTCGAGGATGTGCTCACCTTCGCCGACGAGAAACTCGGTACTGCCGCCGCCGATGTCGATCAACACCAGTCGTTGGTCGAAGACCGGCAGAGCTTGGAGTACGCCGAGATGGATGATGCGGGCTTCCTCGAGTCCGCTGATGATCTCGACGTCGATGCCGACTTCATCGCGGGCGCGACGGAGAAACTCCTGTGCGTTCTTGGCTTCGCGCACCGCGCTGGTGGCGACGGCGACGACGTCGGCCCCAAGACTCGCGGCGACGTCGGCCATGTGGCGGAGCGCGGCGATCCCGCGGTCGATGGCCTCGGGGGTGAGCTTCTTCATGTCGCCGGCCCCGTGGCCCAGACGCACCATCTGTTTCTCGGTGGTCAGCACCTCGAAGCCGCCGTCGGGGAGCGACTCGGCCACGACGAGGTGCATCGAATTGGTGCCGATGTCGATAGCGCCGTGTCGTTCTGCCACGCCGACGTTGTATCAGAACCGTGTCGCTCGCGACCCGACTTCTTCGTCATCTTGCGTCGTGCCTCACGTAGTTGGTCCAATGTCCCCATGTCCGACAAACCCGAACCGGTGTCCTCGATTGCGCTTGCCGCATGGTTGGCTCCCCGACTTGACGCCGATGCAGTGACGATTACGGCATTCTCCGAACCGAAGAGCGGGTACTCGGCGCAAACCGTCATGTTCGACGCCGAGATCACCAAGGGGTCGGCAACCGCTACCGAGCGCTTCGTGGTTCGCCTCGAAACGCCGGAGTCCCCGGTGTACCCGGTGCAAAACCCGGCGATCGACGTCGAAATCAGTGTGCAATACCGGGCGATGGAGCACATCGCCGCCGCCGATTCGTCGATCCCGCTTGCGCCATTGCACGGCTTCGAATACGACGCCTCGGTGCTCGGCGCGTCGTTCTTCGTCATGGGCTTCACCGCCGGCGAGGTGCCGGTGGAGGATCCCATTTACACCAAGGCCGGCTTCTTCGCTGAGGCGTTACCCGAGCAACGCAAGGCGTTGGTCGACGACGGCGTCGCGGTGATGGCGCGCATCCACCAGATCGATTGGGAGTCCGCGGGGTTCGACTGGCTCCAGCCCGACGGCGTGGCGCCTGGGACATCCCGACAGATGGATCTCTGGCACGACTACACCTACCGCGAGCTCGACGGACGTCCGCACCCCTTGGTCGACGACACGTGGAGTTGGCTGAAAGCCAACCAGCCGGCCGAGAAGCCGCTCGGTTTCAGCTGGGGAGACCCGCGCCCGGGCAACATCATCTGGCGGGACTTCCGGGCGGTCACCGTCACCGACTTCGAGGCGTGTTCCATCGTTCCGGCGGAGTTCGATTTGGGATGGTGGCTGATGTTCGACCGCTGGTCCCACGAGACGTACGGCGTTCCCCGCCTCGAGGGAGAGCCGACCCGTGACGAACAGCGCGATCGGTATCGGCAACTGTTGGGGCGCGACCTCGGTGACGTGGTTTGGTACGAAGTCTTCGCGGCCGCCCGCTATTGCGGCCTGGTCGTGCGGGTGATCAATCGCCTGGTCGAACGCGACATCATGCCGGCGGATCACACCGTGTGGCTCGACAACCCCGCCACCGACTGTTTGGCCGACCTCGTCAGCGAGCACGGCCTGTAAGTGGGCTACTGCTACGAGTCGAAGTTGTCGGGAATCGGGACGATGAGGATCGTCTTGGTGTTCTCATCGATCGCAACGGATGCACAAGGCTGATCAGCAGCCCTCGACACGGGAGGTACGACCTCGAAGTCGAGCCCCGCAGCGTTGAGCTGGTTGCGGATCTGTGGCGCCGCCTGTTCGATCGACACACACCGGTCCAATAGCACCGAGTCGGTGACGTCCAGGACGGACGGCCCGATCGGTGCCGCAACCGGCTTGGCGACTGGCAGCCCCAGGTCGGCACAGGTTTGCTCGTCGCCAGGGAAGACGCCGAGCACGCCGCTCTGCAGGGTGCACCCAACCAGGTTCGGCACGTCGCCCGGCTCGGTGTCGGCATTGACGAGTAGACCAGAAGTCCAGGCCGGTCCACACGCCGCCGGCGAGATCGTGGCGGGCTGGCTGACCACGTAGATGTCGGATGCAAGACGAGCATCGCTGTGGCAGGCCACGCTTAGGGTGGCCGTCGGCGCGCGGGTAGCAAAATAGAAACCGGCACCGGTCGCGAAAAGTGCCGCAGCGATCGCCACGAGCAAGACGGAGCGGCGGCCGCGCCGGCGGGTCGGCCCTGCTTCGAGACCAATCACGTTGTGGTGCGCGGACTGGTCGGCGTCGATGCCGGCCTCGCGATGGATGCGCTCGAGTATTGTCGCGCCGTAACCGCTCTCGGGGTCTGGGGCAGGCCCCAGCCCGGAGCGGTCGCCGCGACGTAGGAGTTCGTCGATCTCGCGGTCGAT
>CBESNZ010000056.1:0-12417 GCA_965531045.1 uncultured Acidimicrobiales bacterium | reverse complement strand
CGTCGATGCGATAGCGGACCAATTCGCCTTCGGCTTGGGCGGGCACTGTCGCGGTGTAGACCCCGCCGCCCGCCGTGGTCATGGCGACGGTCGACTCCGGGCCGAATGCGACCCGATAGGTGAGCATCGGGGCCGCCGCGCCGTCGATGACGGCACTCACGTCGACGCTGTCGGCGTCGGTGGGGGCGACGGGTTGGATCGTGGGCACCGCGATAGCGATGCTCGGAGGGAGGGCGGTGTTGAGTGCGCCGGGAGTCGGCGCCGGGTCCGACGCCGCCCAACTCGATGCGAGGGCATTGTCGAGAGCGGGCGAGGTGAGCTCGAGCGATGGGCCGTCTCCATCGGCGATGCTGGGCCACGAGCCACCGTCGTCGTACTCGACACGGTCGACGACTGCGTCGGCGGCGTCGAGCAATGTCACGACTTCACCGCCATTGCTGAGCTTGCCGTCGTATTCCGCGACCGGCGTAACGCCGTACTCGGCGATCGTCGCCGTTGCGCTCGGGGAGACGATCACGTACTCGCCCGGGCCGATCACGACGCTGCCGATGGTGAGGGCGAAGGCGTCGTCGATGTGCCAGCCGTCGAGGGAGACTGCCGTGGCCGTCGGGTTGTACAGCTCGAGAAACTCGAGGTCATCGATGTCGTTGAGATCGTCCGGGTCGGTCGCCGGGTGATAGTGCACTTCGTTGATGACGACCGTGGTCGCCTGTGCTTTCGCCTGGGGTGCGGCCAAGCCGACTCCCGCTGCGATGATGGCGACGGCGAGGAGCGCGACAGCGGCGCGCTGCCCACTCTGCGTGGGATACGGCAAGTGGAGAACCATGTGCGGTGACAGTACTCCCCGCTCGCTCTCGCGGTATTGCCGTAACGGCGCAATTTCAACGATTTGGGAAAATGGCGCGATCGTGTCATTTTTTGACGGTGTTGCGTCATTGTCACCATGTGGCCGATTTTCGGGCCGTAATCTCTCATAGCGTGACCCGTACCAGCCGAAGGAAGGGTGCGAGTCGCGACACAATCGTCGGGACAACGAACGCCGTACTGTGAAGAGAGACCCAAGGGTGCAAACCGATCGACTGATATTGTCGTGCCGAGCTTCGAGGCTGACGATGAGTCGCGCCTTCACGTTCGACTTCGAGGACGTGATCGCTCGGTGTGATGATCGAGCGTCGGTCGTCACAACATCGGTCCCCACCGAGTCCAACAAACGTCTGGCCTGGCGCGCCGCGAACGCGTCGGCGTTTCTGCTCGATCGCCGCTCGCCGCCGGCGGGGGCAGAACTCGTCTTCGCGATGGCGCAGTCGCCGACCGATCTTGCCGATCATTTCGCCCACCGAGATCTCCTCAAAGCGGCGGGGAAGACCGCCGCGTACATCGAAGAGCTCTGGATCAAGAACATTCCGCTCCAGCCGGACGTCCGTCGGTTCCTGCTCAGCTTCGACCACATATTCGTCGGCTGCGAAGCGACCTGCTCGCCGTTGGCCGAGTACCTCGGGCGCCCGGTCACCTACCTCCCACCCGCCGTCGATCTCGATGTCTTCGCGGCCGACCCCTGGCCCCCGATCGCGATCGACGTGTACGCCATGGGTCGTCGTCAGCCGGCGCTCCACGATTCGCTGCAGCGCTGGGTGCAGGACGATCCGAGCCGCTTCTACCTGTACGACACGATCGCGGGGAACCCTGCGTTGCGCGACCATCGCGACCACCGGATTCGCCTCGCCGATCTGATTCGCCGCAGCCAGTACTTCCTCGCCAACGTCGCAAAGGTCAATCGCCCCGATGAGACCGACTACCAGGGCGAGGTCGGCTATCGCTTCTTCGAAGGCGCAGCCGCAGGCGCCATCATGCTGGGGTTGGACTTCGACAAGACCGCGTTCGAGCGACTCTTCGGATGGGAAGAACCCCACGTCGTCGTCGGCGAAACCGACGATGACATCCTGCACAAGATCGCCGAACTCGACGCCGACCCGGAGCGGCGCGCCGGCATCCGCCAGCGCAACGCTGCCGGCTCGTTGCGGGCCCACGATCCAGCCCATCGGTGGAAGGTGATCCTGGAGGCCCTCGACCTCCAGGTGCCCGATGGCGTGCACGAACGCATCGGCCGCCTCGCCGAACGCGCCGAACGCGTGCAGCCATCACCAGGGGCGGCGTCATGAAGGTTGGAATACTGGCCGGTGGGCGCGGTACGCGCATCGCATCGGAGACCGACATCTTGCCGAAGCCCATGGTGGAGATCGGTGGCAAGCCACTGCTGTGGCACATCATGGAGCGCTACGCCGACTTCGGACACAACGAGTTCGTCGTCGCCTGCGGCTACAAGGCCGACTACATCAAGGGTTGGTTCGCGGGCGCGCTCGAGTCGGGTCGAAACGTGCATCTCAATTTCGACACCGGTGAGTCGACGTCACTCGCTTCGCTGGATGAGGTGGACTGGAAGGTCGATCTGATCGATACCGGACTCGACACCGGCACCGGCGGCCGAATCAAGCGGCTGCATCCCTTCCTCGGTGATGAGACGTGCATGGTCACCTGGGGCGATGGTCTCAGTGACATCGACCTCGACGAACTGCTGGACTTTCACCGCGGTCACGGACGGTTGGCGACGCTGACGGCGGTCCGGCCGCCGGCTCGCTTCGGCCAGCTCGAACTCAAAGGCGAAGAGGTCGTGTCCTTCGCCGAGAAACCGGCGAATGCGGACGGCTGGATCAACGGCGCATTCTTTGTGTTCGAACCCGAGGTCTTCCGTTATATCGACGGCGACGAGACGATGTTCGAACAGGAGCCGCTCACGCGGCTCGCAGCCGATGGCCAATTGATGGCGTATCGGCACGAGGGGTTTTGGCAGTGCATGGATGACCTCAGCGACAAACGTCGTCTTGAGAAGCTTTGGAGCGAGGGTGCGCCGTGGCGTACGCCTCGCGAACGATAGGAAACCGAATGCGTATTCTCGTTACCGGCCACGACGGCTACATCGGCCAGATCTTGGTTCCGATGTTGCTCGACGCAGGCCATGAAGTACACGGACTCGACTCATTTCTCTTCGAGTCGTGCGCCCTCCGCACCGTAGGCGGCGCTGGTCCGGAGCCGACCCGAGTCATTCGGGCCGACGTCCGCAATGTCACCCCGGCGATGCTGGAAGGCATCGACACCGTGATCCACCTCGCTGCGGTGTCGAATGATCCGCTCGGGAATCTGAACCCGGCTTGCACGTTCGACGTCAATCACCGAGCCACCACGCGACTGGCCCAACTCGCCAAGGCCGCCGGCGTACAACGGTTCCTCCACAGCTCCACGTGCAGCTTGTACGGAGCACAGGGCGACGCCGTGATCGACGAATCCGATGCGCTCAACCCGGTCACGCCGTACGGGAAGTCCAAGCAAGCGGCCGAAGAAGACCTTGCGGCGATGGCCGACGATTCGTTCAGCCCGATCTTCTTGCGCAATGCCACCGCTTACGGCGTCTCGCAACGACTTCGCGGCGACCTCGTGGTCAACAACCTCACGGGTTTCGCCAGTGCCGCCGGCGAGGTGTTCTTGAAGAGCGATGGCAGTTCGTGGCGACCGCTCGTGCACATCGAGGACATCTCGGCCGCGTTCTTGGCGCTGGCCGAAGCACCGCTCGACGTCGTCCACAACGAGGCGTTCAACGTCGGCGTCACGGCGGAGAACTACCAAATCCGCGATGTCGCCGAAATCGTCGCCGAGGTGGTGCCCGGCAGTCGGGTCACGCTGTCGGACACCGCGTTCAAGGACCCGTGCAACTACCGCGTGTCGTGCGACAAGCTCGCCCGGTTGGTGCCGTCGTTCGTTCCGAAGTGGACCGTGCGGGCGGGCGTGGAAGAGCTGTTCGCCGCCTATCGGTTCCACGGGCTGACCGTCGATGAACTCGAGGGTTCACTGTTCATGCGCCGGCTCCACGTGATCGAAATGATCGAGGCCGGCCGTCTCGACGCCGATCTTCATCTCACCGTGGCAGCCTGAGGTGGCGGGCAGGAGCACGCCGATCTCGGCCTGTCGTTCGAGCGGCAGCACCGACCTGCGCCCGTTTCTCGACCTTGGGGTCACCCCGTTGTCGGACGCGTTGGTACGGCCGGAGAACGTCGGGAAGCCCGAGGCCCGATATCCGCTGGCGCTGACGTTTTGTCCCGACTCG
This sequence comes from uncultured Acidimicrobiales bacterium, assembly GCA_965531045.1. Lineage (GTDB taxonomy): Bacteria > Actinomycetota > Acidimicrobiia > Acidimicrobiales > SHLQ01 > CBESNZ01. The sequence continues at coordinate 8,261 of CBESNZ010000056.1, read as the reverse complement.
GCGCTGGTGCAGATTACCGAAGACGTCGATCCGGACGTGCTCTTCGTCGACAACTACTTGTATTTTTCCTCGTTCAGCGATCAGGTGCTGCAACACTCCCGCAAGCACGCGCTGGGCCTCATCGAGCGCCGACACCTCGGCGCCGACAGCCTCGTGGTCGAGTTGGCGTCCAACGACGGGTATCTGCTGAAGAACTTCGTCGAAGCCGGTGTGCCGGTGCTCGGCATCGATCCCGCGCCCGACCAGGCTGCAGCGGCCAACGCCGCCGGGGTCCCGACCCGGGCCGAGTTCTTTGGACAGTCGCTCGCCGAAGAGTTGGTGGCCGAAGGTCTACGGGCCGACGTGATCATCGCCAACAACGTGTTCGCACACGTCCCAGATATCAACGATTTCACCGCCGGCATGCGAACACTGCTCGCCGATGACGGCGTGATCACCATCGAAAACCCGTACGTGCGCGATCTCATCGATCACTGTGAGTTCGACACGATCTACCACGAGCACTTCTACTACCACTCATGTACGTCGATCGACCGACACATGCGGCGACACGACCTCTGGCTCAACGACGTCGAGTACTTCCCCGAGCTGCATGGCGGCACGCTTCGTTGGTCGATCGGCCATGAGCGCAATCGGTCGGCGCTGGTGGAGCAGTACCTCGCCGAAGAGGCCGAGGTCGGACTCGACAGCATCGAGTACTACGAGCGGTTCGCCGACCGCGTCTCGGGTGTTCGCCGTGATTTGCGGGCCCTGCTCGCGGGCCTGCGCGCCGACGGTAAGACGATCGCCGGATATGGCGCTGCGGCCAAGGGTTCGACCTTGCTGAACTATGCCGAGATCGGCACGGATCTGGTCGAGTTCGTCGTCGACCGCAACGTGCACAAGCACGGGTTGCTCATGCCCGGGACGCACCAACCAATCCGCGACCCCCAAGCGCTGCTCGACGATGCACCCGACTATGTGTTGCTGCTCGCGTGGAACTTCAAGCACGAGATTCGCGCCCAGCAGTCGGACTATCTGAAGGCGGGTGGACAGTTCATCGTCCCCGTGCCGACCCCCGAGGTCTGGACATGAACGACATCGACGCCACCATTGACGCCGTCTTTGCTGCCGGTGCACTCGACGACGATGCGCTGACGCTGCCGGCGGGCACCGCATGGATCGATCGCCCGTGCCCGCTGTGTGCAAAGACACCGATGGTTGAGTTCTTTCGCGAAAGCAACATTCCGACCAACAGCTGCTTGCTGCTCGAGACCGCGGCCGAAGCCACGAGCTTCCCGACCGGCCAGATGGTGTTGGCCTTCTGCACCCGGTGCGGTTTCTGCTCGAACACCGCGTTTGAGCCGGCTCTGGCGGAGTATTCCCAGCGGTACGAGGAAACCCAGGCCTTCTCGAAGCACTTCACCGACTTCGGCCAGGAGCTGGCTGCTCGATGGGTCGCCGACTACGGCCTGGCCGGCAAGACCGTGTTGGAGATCGGCTGCGGCAAGGGTGAGTTTCTGACGTGGATGGTCGAGGCCGGCGCAGGCCATGGCATCGGGATCGACCCGGGCGTCCATCCCGAACGCATCGAGTCGGACGCCACCGAGCGACTGACGTGGATCGCCGACTTCTATGACGAGCAGTCGGCTGCTCGATTCGAACCCGACGCCATCGTGTGCCGCCACACCCTCGAACACATCCAACCCGTCGGCGAGTTCATGCGCAGTCTTCGCCGATCCCTCGGCGACCGCACCCACGTGCCGGTCCTCTTCGAGCTGCCCGATGTGTTGCGGGTCATCGAGGAGACGGCGTTCTGGGACATCTACTACGAGCACTGCACGTATTTCAGCCTCGGGTCCTTGGCCCGGTTGTTCCGGGCGAGCGGGTTCGAGGTCGTCGACGTGCGTGCCGAGTACGACGATCAATACCTCGTCATTGCGGCGTACCCATCGACCACGCCGGCACAGGGAGATCCGCACGAGGTCGAACACGACATGGATCGTCTGTGGCAGGGCGTGTGCGACTTCAGCGACGCCTATGCCGCGTTGCGTGCGAAGTGGGTGGACCGCTTCAGCGAAGTGGCCGCTCGCGGCGGGCGCTCGGTCATCTGGGGTGGAGGTTCGAAGGGCGTTGCGTTCCTCACGAACTTGGGACTCGGCCCGCTGGTCGATGCCGCGGTCGACATCAACCCGTACAAGACCGGGCGGTTCATCGCCGGCGCTGGTCACGAGGTTCTCGCTCCGGCACAGCTGATCGCGCAACCGCCCGACCTGGTCGTTGTCATGAACCCGGTCTACGTCGACGAGGTCAAGGCGGAACTACGCCGACTGGGTATCGACGCCGAGGTCGACGCGGTCTGACTTGTCCGATGGGCCCGTCGCCGACCGGCTACGCCGCGGGAAAGCCGCGTAGCTCGCCGACGGAGGCCAGAGCAAGGGTGACACCGAACTGGGCTAATCCGTCGGGAATCGCCCCCGAGCTGAGGTCGGCGCGCACCTGTTCAAAGGTGCGCCATTCGATCTTGTCCGCTTCGTTGGGGTCAGAGGGCTCGCCGACATAGACGGCGGACTCGGCCCGGAACAGGTGGTAGCGCTGGTCGCTCAGACCGCTGCAGGGGTTCATCGCGGTCATGGCGTGCACCGGCCCCGGTCGCCACCCTGTTTCCTCCAGGCACTCCCGGGCGGCGGCCTCGGCGGGTGATTCACCGTCGTCGATCCGGCCCGCCGGGCACTCCCATCCCCACGCATCGGTGATGAAGCGGTGTCGGTAGATCATCAAGATCCCGCGCTCGGGATCGATTGCGGCCAGGCTGGCGCCACCGCCGGGGACCGAAACCACCTCGTGATCGACCACGCGACCGTCGGGCAGCGTGACCTGATCGATGTGGAGTTCGACGAACCAGCTTTCGTAGATCGTGCGGCGACTGCCGACATCCCACTTCATACGGGTTCGCGCCTGGCACGGGGGGTGTTGGTGTTCACGTCATCATCGTACCGGCCGGTTTCGCCGCCGTCCGTCGTCCACCGTCCGTGTCCTACGGGCGGTCGCGATCTTTCCGTCCGGGTCGCCGCCGGGCCAGTTTGTTGGCAATCTCTGCCGCTTGCTCGCGCAGCCGATCGATGTGGGCGGCGAACTCGGAGGGCTCACCGGCGTCGTCGGATTCCCCGGCCACCGGCAACAGATTGAACTGGTGCTTGCTGATGCTGAGGTTGACCCGGTCGTTTCGGACGCGTGCGATGGCGTTCATCGGGACCAGGACGTCGTGACGGAAGCCGGGTAGTCCGGTGCGCACGACCATCGCGTTGATGTCGCCGCCGTCGGCAACGAAGCCCTCGACGTGGCCGATCACGTGATCGTCGCCGACGACGACATCGCTGGTTCGCCGAACTTCGCATTGCCCCTTCGGGACCGTGTCATAGATGATGCCGACTCGTTCGTCGGCCCAGTCCAAATCGACGTCGTACGAGAGGTACGGCTTTTGCATCAAACGCTGTATTCCGATATCCCAGCCGGGTTCGAGCTCGAGACCTTGGTCGACTTCGACGTAGTCGGTGTTCGAGACGCGAACGAGGCCTCGCAAGCGGGCCTCGTCGAGATCGACCTGCAACCTGTCGTCGTGTTCGGTCACGAGCGAGATGGGGACAAGCCGAGCCTGGGAATGGCGGTGCGCAGGCGCCACGACGACGTTGGTGATGGTCTTCTTGTCGGGGTCCACCACGATGTCGTCGAGCACGCCGAATGGACCATCGGTCGAGTGGACCTCTTGTCCTAGTCGTAGCTTCATTTCGTTTGCCTCCATAAGGGGTTGCGTTCAAAGGTCGACGTGGGTGCCGATGTCGACACTGCGGTCGGGTGGGATACCGAAGTGGGTGGTGGGGTCGCCGGCGTTACGGGTGAGGAACGCGTAGAGGTGGTCCCGCCACGGGGCCATGCCAGGTTCGTCGGCTACCTCGATGCGTTCACGACCCAAGAAGTAGGTGGTGTAGGTCGGGTCGAAGCTGATGCCGTCGATGATGAGGCTTTCGAGGTCGGTGGCGAGGTCGGTGGGGTCGGTGAAGCCATAGTGCATGTCGACTTCGTGGAAGCCGAGATCGTGATGGGTCACGTGGTCGCGTTCGGCCGCGTGCACGTGGGGTCGGTCGGTGGTGATGACCGAGACGAACACGATGGTTTCGTGGAGGCTGTCATTGTGGCGGAGGTTGGTGAGGAGCGCCGGAGGGACGAGACCGGGACGGCGGTGAAGATAGACGCCCGTGCCGGGATGGCGGTGGGGCGGATTCTTCGTGAGGTTGGTGACGAAGGTGTCGATGGTGAGGCCGTCGCGTTCGACGCGATCGGTGATGATTCGTCGACCCTTCCACCAGGTTGTGAAGATGATGAACCCGACGAACCCGATGACGAGAGGGAACCAGCCTCCTGCGGGGATCTTGAAGATGTTGGCGGTGGCGAACGCGAGGTCGATGGCCAGCAGGGGAGCGAGCACCAGCACGGTCTTTCGTCTCGTCCAGCCCCAGCGATGGTGGGCGATGCTCGCGATGAGGATGGTGGTGATGACCATGGTCAAGGTCACCGCGACCCCGTAGGCCGCGGCGAGGCGGGCCGAAGAGCGGAACGCGAAAACCAGGCCGAGGCAGGCGACGAGGAGGAACCAGTTGACGGCCGGCACGTACACCTGGCCGCGGTGGTGGGCAGAGGTCTGCACCGTGCGCATCCGCGGTAGATAGCCGAGGTTGATCGCCTGCACGGTGAGCGAGAACGCGCCGGTGATGAGCGCTTGGGATGCGATGACGGTCGCGGCGGTGGCGAGGATGGTGAGCGGCCATTGCGCCCATGACGGAGCGAGGAGAAAGAACGGGTTTTCGATGGCGGTCGGGTCGCTGAGCAGCAGGGCGCCTTGGCCGAGGTAGTTGATGACCAGGGCGGGTAGGACCAGCGCGAACCAGACGAGCTGAATGGGTCGGCGGCCGAAGTGGCCCATGTCGGCGTACAGCGCCTCGCCGCCGGTGACGACCAGAAAGACCGATCCGAGTACGAGGAAACCTCGGCCGCCGTTGTCGATGAAGAACCGGATCGCCCGGGTGGGGTCGAGTGCCCGGAGAACCGACGGGTCGGCACCGATCTCCACGACGCCGAGGAGTGTGAGCGTGCTGAACCACACGACCATGACGGGACCGAAGAACTTTCCGACGAGCTCGGTGCCATGACGTTGGACCGAGAAGAGCCCGACGAGGATGAGCGCCACGGCAGGTACGACGAAACGGTGGACCGATGGGGCGGCGATCTCGACACCTTCGACGGCGGAGAGGACCGAGATTGCGGGGGTGATCATGCCGTCGCCGTAGAGCAGGGCGGTGCCGAAGAGTCCGAGCAGCACGAGTCTGCGTCGCGACGGTTCCGGCCCGGTGACGAGGGCGGCGAGTGCGAGGATGCCGCCTTCGCCGTGGTTGTCGGCCCGCATCACGATGATCAGGTATTTGATCGTGATCACCACGATCAACGACCAGAACATGAGCGAAAGTACCCCCAGGACATTGGCTTCGTCGACGGCCAGGTTGTGGTCCCCGCCCAGGGATTCTCGGAACGCGTAGAGCGGGCTGGTGCCGATGTCGCCGAAAACAACGCCGAGTGCGCCAAGCGACAATGCAGCGGTTCGTGCGTCCGGCGAGATCTTGGCGATCACGTCACACGTCGCGAGTGGGTTCGGTGGCCACGACGTGGCGATGGATTTCCGCCGTCGTGGCCTGGATCGCCTTGATCATTTCTGCCGCGTCGAGATTCGTGTTGTAGTCGTGTTGGGCGAGCTCGGCCGAGATCTGATCGGATCGACGCGCCGCAATCAGCAGGATTGCGCCCTGCATGGCGGCGAGGCAGGACAGGATCAGGTTGAGCAGGATGAAAGGGTACGGGTCGAAGCCGTTGCCCCGGTTTCCGATCATCCAGCCGGCGAGGAACAACAGCGCAGAGAAGACGAAGCCCCACGACCCCATGCCGTTTCGGAGCCGGTCGGCGGAGCGTTCGCCGAAGGTCAGTTGGTCGCCCGAGCGGACGCCGGGATGATGGTGCCAGATGGTGCGGCCCAGATGGACCCGCCAGTCCTTCAATTGCATGAGTTCTCCAAGTTGGGTGCGGTGCTCTGGCCACAACTGCAGCACACAGACGATGCGCGTCACAGCTTTGCATCAAGCTCCGGGTTTTGGACTGTCGAGGTGGGCGTTCGGTAGCCGAATGGTCGCCACGAGGCCTTGCGGTTGATTGGGCGCGAAGTCGATCGTGCCGCGGTGGGTGGCGACGATGGCCTTGGTGATCGAGAGTCCGAGGCCGTTGCCTCCGCTCACCCGGGTGCGGGCTTCGTCGACTCGGTAGAACCGATCGCCGAGGTGAGCGAGTTGGCCGGTACCGACGCCGGGACCGGTGTCGGCGACGACGATGACGGCTTTGCCATCGTCGACGGAGAGCGATATCGAGCACGTTGCATCGGCGGGCGTGTGGGAGCGAACGTTGGCGAGCAGGTTGTCGACGACCTGTCGTAGGCGGGTGGCATCGCCTTCGACCGTGACCACGCCGGACACGCCTGCCTTGAGGGATCGTTCCGGCGCGAGCGCTCTGGCCGTGTCGACCGCAGCCAGCACGATCTCGGTGAGGTCGGCCGTGCCGGTTGCGACCGGTCGCTGTTCGTCGAGCCGGGCCAACAGGAGGAGGTCGTCGACGAGATCGGACATGCGGGCGGTTTCGGAGCGGATACCGGCCATCGCTCTCTCGAGGTCGTCCGGGCGCTCGCGGGCCCCGGTCTCGAAGAGCTCGGCATACGCCGCAGTCGCAGCCATGGGAGTTCGCAGCTCGTGGGAGGCGTCCGCGACGAACTGGCGCATCCTGGCCTCAGACGCCCGGAGCTCGACCACCGTCTCTTCGCGTTCGGTGCGAGCGAGTTCGAGACGATCGAGCATCGCATTGAGGGCCTTCGCCAATCGTCCGACCTCGGTCGATTGGTCGGACCCGGGAACCCGCGAGTCGCCGAGTGCTTCGTCGGTGATTGCCGCGGCGCTCGCTTCGACGACACGGAGAGGTCGCAGCCCGACGTTGACCATCCACCAGGCGAGCGCCAACGCCGCCGCGATGGCCGTCGCGGTCGCGGCACCGAGCACGACGATGAGCCTCGACTGGGTTTCGTTGACCTCGTGGAGCGACTGGCCGACGATGATGGTCAAGTCGTCGTTTACGGGGTCGACGCGAATCCGCATCTGATCGCCATCGTTCGCCGGGACCGTCTGATTCTGTTCGCCGAGCCTCACGTCGTTCAGGTCGATCGACAGGGGATCGTCGCCGGGTTCGCGAGCCTCGGACGTGAAGACGGCGGATCCTGAGCGGTCGACGATGGCGACGTACAAGCCGGGCGCTATCTGGGGTATCAGGGGCCAGTCGGCGGGATCCCCCTCGGCGATCTGCTCGGTCGGCGTGTGGGCACGTTGGAGCGCATCGTCGACCTGGTTCAGTTGTGAGCGGGTGACGAGGAGGAACGTGATGACGTCGGCGACGAGGAGACCGGCGAGCATCGCCAGGCCGGTACCGATGAGGATTCTGCGTCGCAGCGACACGGCGCGTCAGTCCTCGTCGTTTGGCTCGCGCAGCACATAGCCGACGAGCCTCACGGTATGGATGAGTGGGGGGCCGTGCTGGTTGAGCTTCTTGCGCAGGTAGCTGACGTAGGTCTCGCAGATGTTGGAATCGCCGTCGAAGTCGTAGTGCCACACGTTGTCGAGGATCTGGGCCTTCGACACCACCCGACCGGGGTTCAACATGAAGTATTTGAGCACGCTGAACTCGGTCGCGGTCAACTCGATCTCCGCGTTGTTGCGGCGTAGTTGATGGGCATCGATGTCGAGTTCGAGATCGGCAAACCTGAGTACGTCGTCGGCGGTCGCCAGCGCGCCTGTCCGCCGCAGGATGGCTCGCACCCGCATGACCAGCTCCGCCAGCGAGAACGGTTTGGTGAGGTAGTCGTCGGCCCCTGCGGCGAACCCCGCAGCCTTGTCTTCGAGCGTGTCGCGGGCGGTGAGGAACAGGACGGGCGTTTTGCGGCCGTCGCGCCGCAGCCGAGTGGAGACCTCGAAGCCGTCGAGGTCGGGGAGCATCACGTCGAGCACGATGAGGTGGGGATCGTTCTCCTGGGCGGCTTCGAGCGCGGCTCGGCCCGTGGCGGCCTCGCTCACCTCGAAGCCCTCGTAGCGCAGCGCTGTCGAGACCGCGTCGACGAGCGATGGCTCGTCGTCGACGACCAGGAT
>CBESNZ010000055.1:0-12518 GCA_965531045.1 uncultured Acidimicrobiales bacterium | reverse complement strand
GCGGCGTGCCATTCGGACGGGTGGTCAAGAACATCGGCGCCGGCCACCACCCCGATGCGCGGTTCGAGACCAAGCTCGGTACCGACGGCCGCGATCGCCTCGGCACACGCTCGTGGTCGGACGCCGCCCGCGTTGGTGATGATCTCGATGTCGTGGTCCATGGCCGTGGCCATGACCTCGCGCATCTGGTCGACAAAGTCCCGGGCATAGCCGGCGGACGGGTCGCGCGACAGCTGCTTCTGCAGGATCGACATGGTGATCTCGGCCAGGAAGTCCATGGTGACCACATCGATGGGGCCTCCCTCGACCTGGCGACGCAACGCCGACAGATCGTCGCCCCAGTAGCCGCTGGCGTTTGCAATACGAAGCGTGTTGGCCATGGCCAAACGCTAGACGGTCACACTCACCAGGTCGTCACCGATGACGATCGTACCGTCGAACTTCTCGGCGGCGATGGCCCTCCAGTCGTCGTACTGGTCGGGCGTCGGCGCCGGGACCATGTGGGTGAGCATCAGCGTGTCGACGTTGTTGCGAGCGGCGGTTTCGGCGGCCTGCGGGAGGTCGGAGTGGTAGTCGAGGATGTCCTGCATCATCGGCTGGGGAATCGTCTGCACGATGTCGTACCGAATGACGGTTTGCACGTAGACATCGGCATTGGCGCAGAGTTCGTCCACGCCGGCGCAGGGGAGCGTGTCGCCGACGAGCGCCGCGGAGTTGCCGGCGTGCTCGAAGCGGAACCCGATGGTGGGATGCACCGGTGCGTGTGCGGTGGCAGCCGTCTTCACGACGACGTCCGAGATCTCGAACGTGTCGCCCGGTTCGAGTTCGATCACCTGCACCTGCGGGCCGACGGTGAGCACGTCGTGGTGGGCGATGCGGTAGCCGATATCGGGTTCGAGCGCGGCCAGTGACCGCTCGACAAACTCTGCGATGCCGACCGGACCGTAGATGTCGAGCGTGGCGTTCCCGGCGGTCATCACCCAGTGCGTGGTGATGACGTCGTTCAGTGCGCATACATGATCGCTGTGCAGGTGGGTGATGCACACAGCGGCGAGGAACGGCGGCATCGATCCTGCCCCTGCCATGCGCATGACGGTGCCCCGTCCGGCGTCGACCAGGATGTGGGTGTCGCCGGCCTTGATCAGCGTCGATGGCCCCGCCCGATTCGCGTCGGGAAGAGGCGAGCCGGTTCCGGTCAAAACGATTTCCATCGGCGAACCCTATCTTTTCAGCTTTTTGGGCACTCGCCCGAATCTGCGAGAGTGGCGTATGGGCGAAGAGCTTCAGGCATGGCAGACCGCGTTGGAGCGCCTGGGGGTGCTCGGCGCGGCGATCGAGGCACCACCGTTTCCCGTTGACGAAGCCGGTGTGCTCGAGGGTTTCGAGCACTTGGTCGACCAGGCCGTGGTGTGGCTCGCCTGGGAGACCCTTCACGCCGACCCGTCGCGGCCCTTCTTTCACCGCCACAACGATCTCACCAGCCAGTGGGGCGGCCCGAATGCCGACAACGTGTATCGCCACGCCCGCATCGAGTCCGGCCGTCGCTACCGCGTCCGTGGTCGGATGCATTCGTGTGACGAGTTCTTGTTGGCCGTGCGCGCCGGGTTCATGCATCAAACGGTGTGGGGCACACTGCAAACCGTCGTCGCGTCCGAGCTCGGCGTCGGCCCGGGCGACGATTTCGAATTGCTGTTCGGTGGCGACGAAGTGGGCGCGATCGAACTGCCCGAGGGGTCGGTGATGATCTCGGTGCGGGAGTACTACTTCGATTGGACGGTCGACGAGCCGGCCGTGTTAACCATCGAGTGTCTCGACCCCGAGCCGCGTGCGCCGCTGACCTCCGAGGCGTTCGTCGGGCGACTCGATGCTTCGATGAGTGAAATCGAGGCATCGGTCTCCTATTGGAACGACTATCTGAACGACAATCGCAGCGCTCGCACCGACAACACCTTTCTCCGCAACGACGCCTCGGCGAACACCGTGAAGGTGGGGAAGGGGCTCTCGATCGCTCGATACGAGTTCTGTTTCTGGGATCTCGCGCCGGACGAGTGCCTCATCGTCACCGCTGACGAACCCGAGGCCCGCTATTGGGCCGCGCAGCTCTACACGATGGGTAGCTTCGAGTTGGTCGATCCGTATGGCTCGATTACGAGCCGCAACCATCGCCAGCTGTACCGGGATACCGGTAGATCCAGCGACGACCGAACGCTGCGGTTCGTGCTCTCGCACACCGATCCCGGCGTCGCGAACTGGCTCGATATCGGCGAACGGCAGAACGGCCTCTGCACCTTCCGGTGGTTCTGGCCGACTTCCGACGCCAGTCCCGAGATACGCACCGAGGTGGTGAAGACGGCCGATGTGCTCGACAACCTTCCCGCGGGCATTGCGACGTTGACGCCCGCACAACGGGCCGCAGAACTCGCCGAACGCCAAGCCCACCTCCGCTGGCGCTTCCGGACCTGACGCGTTCCGGACTACAACCCGCCGCCACCGTCGGCCATCAGCGTTTCGCCAGTGAGGTACTGGCTGGCGTCGGACAGCAAGAAGGCGACGATCGGCGCGATGTCGGCGTCGGGGTCGCCGTCGCGGCCGAGCGGATGATTCGCATACATGGCGTCGAAGGCCGCTTTTCGCTCCGGCGACGCGTTCGGCTCGAGGCGGTGGGCAGCGGAGGCCGGGCAAACGCAGTTCACCGTGACGCCGTGGCGGCCCCACTCCCGTGCGGCGGTGCGCGTGAGCGAGGCGATGGCGGCGTTGGCGGCGGAGTACGGGCCGTATCCCGGGGCGCCCGTGCGGGCCATGATCGAACCCATCGTGACGACGCGGCCGCGACCCGCAGCGATGAAGTGCGGGAGCGCGGCCTGCATGAGCCAGAGCGTTCCTTTGGGGCCGGTGTCGATCAGCAGATTCAGATCGTCGTCCGAGACGTCGGCGAGTGGCGTGACCGGTCGAAAACTCTGGGCATTGGCGACCACGCCGTCGAGTCGACCGAATCGTTCGATGGTGGCCGCCACGAGGTCGATGTTGGTACTGCGATCGGCGACATCTCCGGCTGCGACGAGGTGCTCGATGCCGAGCGCCGAGAGCTCTTCGCTCGCTGCATCGAGCCGAACTTGTTTGCGCCCCAGGATGGCGACCTTGGCCCCCAGGGATCCGAGATGCCGAGCGATTCCCAATCCGATGCCTCTCGATCCACCGGTGACGATGACCGCTCGACCAGCGAGGTCGACGGGTCCGGGCCGGGCAGCGGGGGCGGGAGAGGGGTCGGCCATGACGGCGTATGGTAGCTCTCGTGAGTTGGCAACCAGGTCCCCATCCAGCGTGGGTCGATGCCATCAACAGCGGTCGACTGCCGGCGCCGGCGGCGGACGTTCCATCGGAGATTTCCGCCGCTGCGCCGGAGGTACTTGCCGACCACCACCGGCCGCTGGCGGACGGCCAAGATCTCGACGGGGCCCCCGAGGGCTTTGCCGTATTCGTCGACGCGCTCGAAGCGGAGGCCGACCTCAGCCCGCTCGGCCGGTGGGCGACCCGTCGGTACCTGCATCGGCTGCTCGATGGCCGCCGTCGGCTCGAACGTGAACTCGAAGATGGCAACGGTGCGCGGGACGCGACGATCCTCGAACCGGTTTTCGTCATCGGGGCGCCGCGCACCGGCACCACGGTGATACACCGCTTGCTTTCCACCATTCCGGGACTCCGTACCCCACGCGGTTGGGAACTGTTGTATCCGCTGCCAACGACGAGCCTGGTCACCGAGGGCGAACGCGTCGCCGCCGCCGCCGAAGAACTCGTCTTCCCCCAGGCCGTGGCCACCGGCCTCAACGCCGTGCACCAGTACTCGTCGCAGATGCCGAAGGAGTGCCTGTCGGCCATGTCCTTCGCCGGGCAGAGCGAAGAGTTCATCAGTCGTTACAACGTGCCCACCTACGTCGCGTGGCTCCAGTCGCAGTCGCCCACCGCCGCGTATGCAGCTCATCGCCACGTGTTGCAGGTCTTGCAGGACGACCAGACCGAGCAGCGCTGGTTGTTGAAGTCGCCCGTCCACCTGCAGGCGATTCCCGAGTTGATCGCTACGTACCCCGACGCCCGGTTCGTGATCACCCACCGCGATCCGGCGGACGTGTTGGCCTCGGTGTCGAGCCTGGTGTGCACATTGCGTTCGGCGTTCAGCGACCGGGTCGACGGCGAGGCGGTAGGTGGGTATCACCTCGATCTCTACGCGCGCAGCCTCGACGCACTGGTCGACCTTGTCGATGACGGAACGCTGCCGGCCGATCGCACGGTGCACGTACACCATCGTGACGTGGTCGCCGATGCTCCGGCGCTCGTCGATCGGGCGTGCGAAGTCCTCGGCATCGAGCTTGATGACAACACTCGTGCAGCGATTGGCGCGGCCCACGATGCGCCCCGCGCCGACGCCCTCGGTCGTCACCACTACGACGCTGCCGATTTCGGTTTGGCTGACGTCGATGTCGGCGGATCGTTCGGGCGATATCTGGATCGATTCGACATCGGCTGATCGAACGCGACGGCGCGAGAAAGATCCTCAGGTGCGGGCCTGGACATCTCGATAGTTACCTATGCGCCAAATCGATCAGGAGCGGGATGACTCCCAGGCAGCGCTCGCGCGACAGATCGAAGCGCTCGCCGAGGCCGACCCTGACGCGCTTGTCACTGCGCTCGCGCCGATGAGCGACCAGGCTGCGGCGCTGCCGGATTGGCTCAAGGGCAGGTTCAACGCACGCGGTGCGCAGGAAAGAACGCTCAACGCGATCGCCACCGAGGATCGGGCGTACGCGGTTGCAGCGTGGGGCCGGGCCCGACTGAATGGCTCGGCCCATTGCGAGGTGCGGGTCGATGATGGTTATCGGAACGGTCCGCACACCATGTTCTTCTTCGATCGACGCGAAACCGACGGTGTGATGATCGTCGTCGTGACGAATCAGCAGGCGTCGACGTGCGACCTGGACATGTCCGTTACCTCCGATATTCGCCCCCGGCGAACCGAGCTGACCTATGACGAGGCGGGAACGGTGTTGACGTCGCACCCGGCGACGGCGGCGATGTTCGGCATCGCCGAGGATGAGATGGTCGGCCGCTCCTCGGTGGAGTGGATCCGTCGTGAAGATCACAATCTGGCGATCAGTCAGTGGCTCGAACTGGTGGCGCAGCCCGGCGCGAAGCGACGCGTTCGTATGCAATACCGGCGGGGCGACGACACGTCGTTTTGGCTCGAAGTGACGCTGGAGAACCGACTGCAATCCGAGGGGCATATCCACGGCGAACTGCTCGATGTATCCGAGGAGATGAACGCGCTGTCTGCGCTTCGCCATCGCGAGAACGTGCTGGCCCGACTCGCCGAGGCGCTGCCGAGCGGTGTTGCGCAGCTCGACGATGACACGGTCAGCTTCTGCAACGAGCGCTGGAGCGAGATCGCCGGATCGACGCCGGCGATTGCCGATGATCTGCTGGTCGGTATGCCGAGCGCCGACCGCGATGCGGTGGCGGAAGCGCTGGCGGCGGCCCGAAGTACGGGAGTGGACGCCGACATCGATGTGACCTACGAGTCCGAGGCCGGGTTGCGACGCTGTCGGTTGAGCATCCGCTCGACCGGCGAGGTGGAGGACCAAGAAGCCCCGGGTGACTCGTTGATCGTGAGCTTGGTCGACATCACCGACAGCTGGGAGTTCAACAATCGACTCGCCGAACAGGCGGCGCGCGATCACCTCACGGGAATCGCCAACCGCATGTCGGTGCTGGCGACGCTGCACGATGCTCTGCGGCGCGGGCGAATCGACGGCTCGAACACCGCGGTGATGTACTTCGACCTCAACGGTTTCAAGGGAGTGAACGATCGGCTCGGACACGCGGCCGGCGACGAGCTCCTGATTCACGTCGCGGGTGTGATCTCGGCCACCCTCCGCTCCCAGGACACCGTCGGTCGGATCGGCGGTGATGAGTTCATCGTCGTGTGTCCGGATGTTCAGAAGGTGTCGGTGGCCCGTCAGATCGCCAGCCGCATCCAACGGGCCGTGGCCGTGCCGATCGACCTGGCCGGCGAGTCGGTCGAAGTGGCGATCAGCTGCGGCATCGCCGTCACCACAACCGGAACCGAAACGCCCGACGAGCTCATCGCGCAGGCCGATGTGGCGATGTACACCGACAAGGCCAGCGAATCGGTCGGACCGGTCATGTTCGAGCCGCAGCTGTTGCATCGACAAGACGCCGAACGCAAGCGGGTGGACGCCTTGCGCGAGGCGCCATTCGACGAGACACTCGAGCTGCACTACCAACCGATTCTGGACCTCCAGACCGGCGAAACGTTCGCGCACGAGGCGCTGCTGCGCTGGTGGAGCCATGGCAAGCTCATCGCCCCGATGGAATTCATTCCTCTGGCCGAGCGGCAAGGAATGATCGGCCCGATCGGCCAGTGGGTGCTCGACGGCGCATGCGAGTTGGGTCAGGTGCTCGGCGCCGAGGGGAAACCGCAGCGCATCGCCATGAACGTCTCACCCTTGCAGTTGCGCGACCCGGGCTTCACGCAGGCGATCAGCGACGCCCTCGATCGACGCGGCCTTGCGCCGTCGCAGCTGTTGGTCGAGCTGACGGAGAGCGTGATGCTCGATGGGCGCGACGAGTTGGCCGGCGTCCTCGGCGGGCTTGCCGATCTGGGCGTGCCGATTTTCATCGACGATTTCGGAACGGGCTTCGCGACGCTCGACGACTTGCGCGTGTTGCCAATTTCGGGGATCAAGATCGATCGCGAATTCGTCGCCGATCTGGAAGACCCTCGCACCGAAACCATCGTCGGAGCGATCATCGAACTCGGTCGTTCCCTCGACCTGATGGTGGTAGCCGAGGGCATCGAAACCCTCTATCAGGCAACGCGACTCAGCGAACTGGGCGCCCACTTCGGACAAGGGTTCTTCTTTGGTCGCCCTGCGCAGTTCCACGAGTTGAGCGAATCGTTGCCGGCGTTTCTTCCTGAGGGCGTGCTGCCGTAACGAGGGACGGGCGTCGACTCAGCTACTCGGCGGGTCGATCGCGCCGCGCAGATCGTACGGCTCGTAGGGGCCGAGGATGTTCTGTTCGAGCACGCCGATGCCGGTCTTGCCGTTCATCGTGACCTTCATGAGGTGTTGCACGTGCTGGTTCTCGAACGCGGTCTCGTCGACGTCGGCCAGGTTCCACTGCTCGGAGTGCACGGCCTCGTCACCCTTCCACATGCCGTGGCCCCATTCGGGGTGTGAGTAGCCGATGCCCTTCATGAGGTAGGTGAACACCTTTTCCATCTCGACCACGAGGCGCGTGTCGTCGTCGATGGTGGTGAGCGCAATCTCGGCGGTCGCGATCATGCGGCTACCAGGTTCGAAGGTGACACGGTGTTCGTGGTTGCGCATGTGTCGCACGGCCGGGTCTTCGACACCGGGCAGGTCGGCGATCGAGTCATACACCGGTAGGAGTGCGCCAACGCTGAACTGCACCCGGCCCTTGGTGTCCTCGAAGAGTTGGTAGTGGAAACACTCGTCGTCGAAATGCAGGGGCGCCCACAGGAAGAACAGGCCGTTGGTCCGTGGCGCCGGAGGAGCGCCACGTTGATCGCCGCCGGCCAGCGGGCGGATTCCCCAGCTCCGGTCCTTCGTGCCGAGCGTGGTGGCCGGATCGAATTCGGTTCGGTTGCCGTGGTACTCCATGAAGCCGGACCAGCGGCCGAGCTGGGTGAATCGCGTGGTGTCCATGACCTTGCGCGTACCGCCACCCCAATGGTGGCGCGGTTCTTCGATCGTGCAGGTGCGACCTTCGAACAACAGGTCGGCTTTCCACCCGGTGTCGTTGTCGTCGACCGTGATGCGGCACGAGCGCATCGGTTCGATGATTTCGAGCTTGAAGGGACCAACGTTCATGTCGCTGGGTTCGTCGGTCATCCGGGCCGAGGCGTGGAAGGCGTGCTGCACACCGTCGATGACGATACTGAGCCCGCAGTCCTTGATCCCGAGGTGCGGATAGAACGCAAGGGCAACGCCGATGTACAGGCTGGCGTCGGTGGCGTACCCGTTGAACCAATACCGCTCGTAGACGTCCTTGTCGCTCGACGCCGGTGTCGCGATCGGATCGGGCGTCTGGTGAATCGGATAGTCGTCGAACTTGCTCAGCATGGCTTCCCCTTTGGCGTCGATTGCGCAACCTAACGCAGCGTTGCAGGAGGCCCCAAACGTCGACGGCTTTGGCCGCTAGCGACCCCCCGAGCAGTTGACGAGTGCACCGGTGACATAGCTGGCGGCATCGGAGAGCAGCCATGCGATGGTGGCGGCCACCTCGTCTGGTTGGCCGACGCGTTGCATCGGAATGCTCGGAGCGAGCCGTTCGGCTCGGTCGGGTTGACCACCCGCTGCGTGGATTTCGGTGTCGATCAGCCCGGGTCGAACACAGTTGACGCGGACGTTCTCGGCGGCGACTTCTTTTGCCAAGCCGATGGTCATCGTGTCGATCGCTCCCTTGGTCGACGCGTAGTCGATGTACTCGCCTGGGCTACCCAGGTACGACGCTGCGGACCCGATGTTGACGATCGATCCTCCCGCGCCGCCGTGGACGGTGGACATGTGGCGCACGGCTTCGCGGGCGCAGACGAACGCTCCGACGACGTTGACGTCGAACATCTCCCGCACCCGCTCGGCGCTGAATTCATCGAAGCGTTGCTGTGGTGCGACGATGCCAGCGTTGTTGACCAGGCCGATAAGGGATCCCATCTGGTCGATGGCGGCCGCAAACAGCTGCTCGACGGCGATCTCATCGATGACATCGAGCGGATACGAGGCTGCGGCGACGCCAAAGGCTCGACAATCCGCAACCACCGATTGGGCAGCGGCAACGTCTGATTTGTACGTGATGGCCACATCGGTTCCTGCCTCGGCAACGAGCAGCGCAGTCGCGGCACCGATGCCGCGGCTCCCGCCGGTGATCAGGACAGCGCTCATTCTCGCCAGCGTACGGGAGTTGCAATCACCGGGCGGTCGTTCAGGGACACGAGGAATCGCGCCGTCGTTCGATTGGTTGGATCAACTATGCCGATCACTCGCTTGAACCATGCCGTGCTGTACGTGCGCGACGTCGCGATTACCAAAGTCTTCTACACCGAGGTGCTCGGGTTTGCCGTGACGATGGAGGTTCCGGGCGGGGCGTTCTTTCGCGCTCCGGGTTCGACGAACGACCATGACCTCGCCACGTTCCAGATAGGTTCGGCGGCCGGACCGTCGACGGCTGGTCGGGCGACCGTTGGCCTCTATCACTTGGCTTGGGAGGTCGACACGCTCGCGGAGCTCGAGCGCTTGGCCGGTGTGCTCGCCACCGCTGGGGCGTTGGTCGGTTCTACCGATCACGGGACGACGAAGAGCTTGTATGCCAAGGATCCCGACGGCATCGAGCTCGAAGTGGTGTGGTTGATTCCAGCCGATCTGCTGACCGACGAGGATCGCTCCAAAGCGGCCACCATCCGGCCGCTCGATGTCAGCGCCGAAATCGAGCGATTCGGACCAGAGACCATCGGTGGCGTCGGCCTGTCGCACTGACGCGTCTGCCTTTCGTAGTTGCGGGCAGCCCGGTGGCCCCAGCCGGGCTGGGGTCATCGGTGGTTCAGTTGTTGGTGGGTTTTCGTTTGTCTCTGGCCTCGTTGCGGGCCCTGGTCTGTTCGGCCAAGGGCGGTGGAATGGTTTCTGAGTGTTCGCCGTTGGGTCGGTAGATCTTCAATGTGCGGTCTGGGAGGAGCTTCAGTTGCCAGGCGCCCTCGTGCACCAAGTGATGGTGTTTGTGGCAGAGGGGGAGGAGGTTGACGAGGTCGGTGAGCCCGCCGTGTTCCCAGGGCACCACATGATGAATGTGGCAGTGGTTGAAGTTGATTCCACACGTTCCGAAGGCGCATGTCGGATGAAGGATGCGTAGCGCTCGTCGTTGGGCTGGGGTGGCGAGGCGTTGTTTGCGGCCGAGTTCGAGCAATTCACCTGAGGTGTTGAGGACGGCGGGGATGACTCCTGCTTCGCAGGCGAGGCGGCGGGCGGTTGGGGTGGTGATGCTGGTGCCGTTGGCTGTTTCGCAGATGCTGTGTCGGCGGAGGCCGTCGCGGAGTGTTTCGAAGTCGATCAACACGATGAGATCTGTCGTGTTACGGCGCCCGGGGTTGGCTTTGGTGCCGTCAATGTCGTCTTCGTTGCCGGTGACGGTGCGGCCTTTGCTGGTGAGGTTGGCGAGTGCCTGGGCGGCGAGGTGGCTGTTCGTGGCGAGGCCTTTGGGGAGTGGTTTGCCGTCGAATTTGGGGTGTTGTTGGCGCCAGAGTGCTTCGAGTTCGGCGTCGATGTTTTTGAAGACACGTTCGCCGAGGATCGGGTCAAATTCGAAGTAGCCCTTGTACATGCCGTCGTGCGGATCGATCCACTTCTTCAGTTTGGTGGCTCGTTCTTGGCGTTTCTGGCGGTCGATGCCGGCTTGTTCGTCGATGAGGTCGAGGTAGCGGGCGAGTTTGTCGCGGAGCTTCTCGGGTGTCGGGACTGGGCCATCGTCGACGTCGTCGGGGTCGAGTGATGGTCCGAAGAGTTCATCGACATGGTCCAACAGTTTTTGTTGCGTGTCGGGGTCGAGGTCGGCGAGTTTGTTCGATACGACATCGACGTGATCGGAAGTGATGTCGCCGTTGTCCAACGAGTCGGTCAATGTGGGTGACTTGTCGAGGGTCTTGGACCGGTTCGACGCCTGCTTCGACGATCGCCGTGACTTCCCCGAACGCCGGTTGGCTGACTCGGAGTCTTCGGAGTTGCCGGCCCGGTGATGTTCATCGATACGGGTATTGACCGCAGCTGCAATCCTGTCGAGCCGTGATTGCACGAGGCCGACCGACCCGAGCAGGGCTTTCGTATCGGGCACCGAAGCGATGGAAATGTCGGCGGACTCGAGGTCGCGAAGCGTCTCCCACGCCGACAGATTCTTGGTGCCCGAAGCCATGAACAAGACACTACCGAGCAGGTGTGACAGTCTCAGAAACGTTGCAACTGCAGTGATTCAGGGAGTTGACGAGGCATGCGAGACGTCGCGTTCGGGCCGCGGCGATTCGCGGAACGTGAGAGACTGGCGCCATGGCTGACTCCTCGACTTCATGGGACATCTCGGGCAAGCGAGTAGTGCTCACCGGCGGCACCACTGGCATCGGACGGGCCACCGTGCTCGGCCTGGCGAAACGCGGTGCCGAGGTGATCTTCACCGCACGAAAGCCGGCCGAGGGAGACGCCGTCGTTGCTGAGGTCAACGCCGCCGTGCCAGGTGCCAAGGTGTCGCACCGAGAACTCCATCTCGACGACCTCGACTCGGTCCGCGCGTTCGCCAACGCGCTGAAAGCCGATTTCGACCGCATCGACGTGCTTGTGAACAATGCCGGCATCTCGCTTACCGAACGCCGCACCACCAAGCAGGGATTCGAAGCCACCTTCGGCGTCAACCACCTCGGTCATTTCCTCTTGGCGCACGAACTCCAGGATCTATTGGAGAAATCAGCACCCGCCCGCATCGTCGTCGTGGCATCCGGCGCTCATCGCTTCGGCGGCGGTCTGGTGTTCGAAGACCTGCAGAGCAAGAAGGTCAAGTTCGGTGTCGTCAACGGGATGAAGGTGTACGGCCGGTCGAAGTTGGCGAACGTGCTGTTCACCCGAGAGCTTGCGCGTCGGCTCTCAAAGAGCGGGGTCACCGTCAACTGCTTGCATCCCGGTTTCGTCAGCACCCGCCTCGCCCGAGACAGTGAGGGCACCCGGCTCGGCGAACGTCTCATTTGGCCGCTGGTCAGCCGGTTCGCAAAGTCCCCCGAGGAAGGGGCCCTCACGTCGCTCTATGCGATCTGCGATCCCGCCCTCAGCGGGGTAACCGGCGCCTACCTCGAGGACGAGAAGGTGTCACAGGCCGAACCCGTCGGTCGCGACGACGATGCCGCACGCCGCCTCTGGGACGTCAGCGAAGGAATGGTTGGGATTACCTGAGCGTGGCGTGTGGTCCGCCACGGACACGTCGCAACAACCGAAGGGGCGACTTGGTCGCTAGAAGTCCAGCGGGAACGTGGCCACCACGTGAGCGGCGTCGACGATGTAAGTAACGACGAGCGAGCAGGGTTGGTCGAAGCAGTCGAGGGTGCCGCCGCGTGTCTCCACTCGGGCGGGTACCGGTGTTGTCATCTCGAGGGGATCGGCGAAACCCGACGTTCCACCCGCCAGGCTGCGTTCTGGGCCACATTCGGCCAGTGCCTGTCCTCGTTCGAGCGGACGAACCGTCGCTGGGCAGATATACAGCCGCACGGGCACGTCGCCCGGAAGTCCCCGGGCCTCGACGCGGACCGTCGCGCCGTCGGCGAGTTGTACCGGGGGTTGCGCCGGTACGAAGTTCGGCTCGGACATGTCGAAGCGCAAGACCAACGCTTTGTCGGTTTGCGCTGCGGCCGGGGCGTCGACCGGCGCCAGATAGACAGCGGCCCCCGACACCCGACCCGC
>CBESNZ010000054.1:0-12565 GCA_965531045.1 uncultured Acidimicrobiales bacterium | reverse complement strand
CCGCCACTGAAGATTTGTGAGGGATTCTGGGGTCTGAGACCCGCGATTCCCTCACAAATCCCTAGGTGAGGGTGAAGCCGGGGGTGTCGGAGGCGGTGCAGGTGCCGATTTTCGCCGCCGTGTGTCCCGACGATGCCAGCTCGGAGAGAAGCGCGTCGGTCTCCCCCGGATCGACGCCGAAGACGAGACCACCCGACGTTTGGGCATCGGCGATGAGCAACTGGTGCAACTCGTCGTGGGACCCGGCGTGGAACAGATCCGCACCCCAGGCGAGATTGCGACGCGACCCGCCGGGCATGATGCCGTCGCGGGCGAGATCGATCGCTCCCGCCAGAAAGGGAACAGCCGCAAAATCGACCGTGACCAGGACGTGCGACTCGATGGCCATACGCCCGAGGTGGCCCAACAGTCCGAATCCGGTGACGTCGGTGCAACCCGTAGCGCCTGCCGCCACCGCGAGGCGCGACGCGACGTCGTTCAGGCGGGTCATCGAGGCGATCGCTGCGGCGGCCACCTCGGGCGGCGCGACGTCGGCCTTGATCGCCGTGGTGATGACGCCGATACCGAGGGGCTTGGTCAGAATCAGGTCCTGGCCGGGCTGCAACCCCGCGTTGGTGAGGATGCGATCGGGGTGCACCTCGCCGGTGACCGCCATGCCGTACTTGGGTTCGGGATCGTCGATGGTGTGACCCCCGACGATCGCGAAGCCCGCTGCCGTGGCGACGTCTTGGCCTCCCGCCAACAACTCGCCCAACAGTGACGTGGGCAACGCGTCGGTGTTCCAGCCGACGAGGTTGAGCGCGAACAACGGCCGGCCACCCATCGCGTAGACGTCGGACACGCTGTTGGCCGCGGCGACGCGACCCCAGGTGCGGGCATCGTCGACCACGGGCGTGATGAAGTCTGCCGTGGACACGAGCGCCCGGTCGTCGTCGAGTTTCCAAACGGCCGCGTCGTCTCCGGTCGCCGTGCCGACGAGAAGTTCGCTGGGAGTATCTGCATGCAGGTCGCGCACCACGTGCGCGAGCTCGCCGGGGGCGAGTTTGCAGCCTCAACCGGCGCCGTGGCTGAACTGCGTCAGTCGATGCGTCTGCGGCTCGGTCATAGCAACTCCCAAGATTGGATCGAGCCACCCTACCGGCGTCGGAAGACGTCGTTGGAAGGTACCGTGCGGGCATGGAACTCGCGGCGTGGGCCGACGCAGACCGCCTCGCCGAATGGGTGCACGACGCGACCACAAACCTTCTGCACGCCGTCAGCGACTTCGCTGACGACGACCCCCGGTGGATGGGCCCCTATCTACCGATCGTCAACCCTCCCATTTGGGAGATCGCCCACGTCGCCTGGTTCGCCGAGTGGTTCGTCCTTCGCCAACTCCACGGCCACGAGCCACTGCTCGACGGTGTCGACCGGCGCTACGACTCGGCCAAAATCGAGCACACCCGGCGATGGGAGCTGTCCTACCCGACGCCGGCGGAAACCAAAGACTACGTCCGTCGGGTCGCCGACGGCCTCGCGACTGTTCTGGCCGACCCTCGCGGCGTCGACTCCACCGATCACTTCGTGGCGTATGCGATATCGCACTACGACGCCCACGCCGAGGCACTGACCTACACCCGCCAGACGCTCGAGTGGGGAGCCCTCGAGCCGCGAGAGGGCGGGACCGTCCCAAGCTCGTCCAGCGCATCGGAGGACCCCGATCGGCCGGTCATTGGCGGACGGCTCTTGTTGGGAGCGTCACGTCGGCAACCGCTGGTGATGGACAACGAGAAGTGGGCGCACCCGGTGCCGGTCGACGACTTTGCCATGGCGTCCGCCCCGGTCATGGTGGCCGAGTTCGCCGAGTTCGTCGACGCCGGCGGCTACGAAAACGATTTGCTGTGGTCCGCCGGCGGACGCCGTTGGCGGGCCGACGTCCACCCCGAGCACCCCGTCTACTGGAAAATGTCGGGCGACGGATGGCTCATGCGCACCGTCGCCGATTGGCAGCCGGTCGAGACCCACGCCGATCATCCGATGATCCATGTCTCATGGTGGGAAGCCGAGGCCTTCAGCAACTGGGCCGGCCGCCGACTGCCCACCGAAGCCGAGTGGGAGTTCGCCGCCACGACCGACGCCGCCGGAAACCGGGAGCCGTGGTTTCCGTGGGGGAACCGCGATCCGCACCCGAACGAAGCGAACCTGGACAACGCCATCGGCGCGACCGTCCCTGTCACCGCGTTCGAAGCCGGCGACGGACCGTGGGGCCATCGCCAACTCATCGGCAACGTCTGGGAATGGACCAGCACCACCTTCGAACCGTACCCCCACTTCGAGCCCGATGCCTACCGCGACAACTCCGAACCCTGGTTCGGCACCCGCAAGGTGTTGCGCGGCGGATCGTTTGCCACCCAAAACCGGTATGTGCGCTCGACCTTCCGCAACTTCTTCACGCCCGACCGTCGCGACGTCTTCGCCGGCTTTCGCACCTGCCAACGCTGATGGCACGCATCGTCATCGTGGCACCGGTTCGACCGGGTATGAACTCCGGCAACGACGTCACCGCCGGTCGATGGGCGGACCATCTCCGAGCCCTCGATCATCAGGTCGAGGTGGTCTCCGTCGACGAACTCGCCCCCTCCCTCACCGGGCCGACCCAAGCGGCGCTCAGCAAGGCCGACGTGTTGATCGCGTTACATGCGCGCCGGTGTTCGACGGTTGTCGATTGGTGGACCCACCACCGGCCGGAGCAGCCACTGATCGTGGGACTCGCCGGCACCGACCTGTACGCCGACATGCCCGACGACCTCGACGCCATGCGGACGGTGGCGGCCGCCGACGCACTGATCGTGCTGCAATCCGCGGCGGTCGACCGGCTGGCCGGGTTCGATCCACGATGGGGGGCCAAGGCCCATGTGATTCATCAGTCGGTGGGCCATCAGTCGGACGGCAACGTGCCCGAACGCACGCCGCAGCCGGACGAGATTCGCGTCGTGGTTCTCGCGCACCTGCGCTCGGTGAAAGACCCGCTGTTGGCGGGCCGCGCGGCACAGCTATTGCCCGCCACCAGCCGCATCGCCGTGCATCATGCCGGGCGGGCGCACGATGCCACCTGGGCCGAGGCCGCGACCGAGCTGAGTCGCGACAACCCTCGGTACACGTGGCACGACGAACTCGCACCCGACGCAGCAATGCAGCTCCTCGCAACCGCCCACTACCTGGCCTGCACGTCCCGGTCGGAAGGCGGAGCAAACGTCGTCACCGAGGCCATCGCCATGGGCGTTCCCGTGATCGGTACCGATATCGAAGGCAACACCGGCCTCCTCGGGGCGGACTATCCCGCACTGGTCCCGGTCGGCGACGAGCAGGCCCTGAGCGCGCTGTTGCATCGGCTCGAAACCGACAGCAACTTCGTCGCCGAACTCCAACGCCGAACAGATGACCTCGCGCCGATGACACTGCCACAGGCCGAACGCGACAAGATCTCCGCCTTGCTCGACTCCATCGGGGTCTGAACCGGCGTCAGCGCAGGCTGCGCCGAATGGCGGCCGACACGACATCGACGGCGACCGTGACAACGAGCAACGCCAAGATCGTTGCCAGGATGCCGTCGTAGTCGAACGATGACGTTTGTTCGTCGAGACGACGACCGAGACCCGCCGCGCCGACGACACCGACGATGACGGTCTCCCGGATGGCAACCTCCCACCGATACAGACCAAGCGCGACGAATCGACCCGATACCGCAGGAACCGTCGCATACGTGATGGCACCGGGCGCGGTCGCGCCGGTGGCCGCAAGCACCTGCGCCGGACGCGGGTCGGCGTTCTCGAGCACCTCCGACTGCAATCGCCCGAGGATTCCTGCGTTGTAGATGGCAAGGGCAACCGCGCCCGGCCACAGCCCCGGAAACAGGACGAAGACCACGACGAACGCCCAGACCGGCGGGGGGACAGATCGGCTGATCAACATCACGAACCGAAGTGAGCCCGACGCCACCGACCGCGCCCGATTCGCCCGGCCCCGTGCCGGACGCCTGGCCAGGAATGCGAGCGGCGAAGCGAGCAACCACGCCAAGGCGATCGCCAACACGGCGAGCGCGACGGTGTCCAACGAATCGCTGATCAGCGCTCCCCAGCCCCCAACACCGACCTGGGGAGGCCAGGCATCGACGACGAGCTCTCTCCCCAGCAGGCGCGCTCGGGGCGCCCACAAGGTGGTGATATCGACCCCGAGGCGCCAGACCGCTATCGGGACACCGAGTGCGCACACCGAGGCGCTCAGCCACAGGAACCGGTCGCGTTTGGGACCGGCCTCGGTGGGAGGTGTGGGGGCAGCACCGACGGCGGTCGGGGTCGCATGCATCTCGATCGCGGCGGCGTTGTGTCGCTTCCGCACCGCGGAAGACCATCGGTCCGCAATCCCCGACAACAAAATGAGGGCCCACAACAGGGTCCACATCTCGTTGTAGCGAAGCGACTGAAACGACAGTGCCAGCTGGAACCCCAGGCCGCCGGCGCCGACGATCCCGAGCACCGCCGCGCTCCGCAGACTGCATTCGAAGCGGTAGAACCCGTACGACACCAGGTCGCTCGTGGCCCGAGGCACCGTGGCAAACAGCATCGCCTGCAGCCGCCCGGCCCCCGAAGCGCGCAGTGCCAACTCGGCGTCCTGCGGAACCTCATCGAGGAGTTCGGAGAACACCTTGGCCGTGACCGCCCCGAACGGGATGCCGATCGCCAGTATCGCCACCAGCGGGTTGAGGCCGAGAACATTGACGAGGATCAGCCCGAACACGACCTCATGCATCGACCGGGGGATCGCGAAGAACACACGACTCCCGAACCAGCCGATGCGGCCCCGCGCCATGGGTCCCGCCAAAGGTTGCCAAATTCGTTCGGTCGACAACACGCCGCCGACCACGCCGATCACCAGTGCGAGCGCGGTTCCGACCAAGGCGTACCCGACCGTCACGGCCGACTCTCGGGCCGTGAGTTTCAGCATCGATGCGCTGAGGTCGGGCTGCACCATGGCGACGAAGAAGCGCTGCACCTGCGACCAGCCACGGGTGTTGATCACGTCGGTCGGGTTGGCGCCGGCCTTCCACACCGACCACGCCACAACGCCGAGGACGGTCGCGATCCACCAGCGGCGATCCCAGCGGGCCGAGCGACGGGGTAGCACCAACGATGACCGCTCGGGGTCAACCGTTGACGAGGGGGTCACGACGGTGCAGCCGGGTCGCTGCCCTCGAGCGCGTACAGCGCGTCGAGAAGGCCAGTCGTGACCTGCTCGGGCGGAAGGTCGAACACCAGCCGACCCTCCCGCAGTGCCACGATGCGATCACAGTGTCGAAGCGCGAGCGGGGCATCGTGCATGCTGGCGATCAGGGAACGGCCGGGCGTCGAGGACGCAGTTGCCAACGTGCCCATGACCGCGTCTGATCGCGCCGGGTCGAGGGCGCTGACCGGTTCGTCAGCCAGCAACAGGTCGGGGCCCTGGAACAACGCTCTCGCGATCGCCGTGCGCTGCTGCTGTCCGCCGGAAAGTTGATCGGCGCGCTCCCAGATCTTGTCGGCTATTCCGACCTCGTCGAGGGCCGCGCCGATCTCGTCGATCGGACCCGGCCTCACCAACGACCGCACCGCCTGCATCCAACTCCAGCGCCCCAACCGCCCGGCGGCCACGTTGCTCGCAACCCGCAACGGCCCGACGAGGGCGTAATCCTGTGTGACGATGCCGACCCGCCGCCGCTCGGCCCGATGGGCACGGCGGCCGAGGTGCCCCGTGTCGACGCCGAACAACGCAACGCTGCCGTCCGACGGCAACGTGAGCCCAGCGGCAAGACGAAGCACCGTGGACTTGCCGGCTCCGGAGGGTCCAATCAGCGCGACCCGTTCACCGGCGTCGATCGTCAGCGAGAGCTCGTCGACCGCTGGCGCGTCACCGTTCGCATACCGTACGGTGACCCGCTCCAAGGACAACATGGCGCTCTCGGCGACGGACGGAGTGGTCGAGACCGAACCGTCGATCGGCTCGGCCCGGACCAGCTCGGTCAGCCGTCGATCTTGCCGATCTCGCGGCCGACGGCCTCGATGCTGGCGTAGTTCTCGTTGGCGGTGTCGATGAACGAGGCCGCACCGAAGAACTCCAGAATCGCAGCCTGGTCGGGGTCGGCGACATCGAGACCCTTGAGGGCCTCGACGATCTTTGCTTTCAGATCGTCGCCCAGATCAGGGCGAGCCACCCAGTGGTAGTCGTAGTAGGTGGGAGTCTCGAAGAGGAGTTGGACTTTTTCGAGGTCGACTTCGCCGGCGTCAACACGCGCCTTCCAGACCTGCGAGTTGAGGGCACCGACCTCGAAGGTTCCCGCTTCGACGAGCTCGATGGTCGCGTCGTGCGAGCCACTGAATCCGGGTTCGCCGTTGAGATCGGCCAGCGCCACGCCGGCATCGCTCAGGAATGACTGCGGCATCAATCGGCCCGACGTACTCGAGTCGGAACCGAAGGTCAGGGTGCGACCGGCGATGACGCTCAGACCAGCGACATCGGAGATCGGCTCGAGGCCGGTATCGGTGCCGGCGATGAAGACCGATGTGAAGTTCTCGTCGATGTCGCGTTGGGCGATGGCTTCGGCACCGTCGACCTGGAGGCGAGCCTGCACGCCCGTGAGACCACCAAACCACACCAGATCGAGATCGCCGACACGAAACGCCGTCACCGCGGCGTCGTATTCGGTGACCGGCTTGAACTCGACGTCGATGCCGAGCTCGGCGCTCAGGTAATCGGCGACCAAACCGTAGTTGCGAGCGAGTACCTCGGGGTCTTGGTCGGGGATTGCGCCGATGACCAGTGGCCCCTCGAATGCGGCATCGCCGTCGGCAGCATCGGCATCACCGCTGGAATCAGCTCCGCCGTCGGCGGGCGCAGCAGCGTCGGAGCCACACGCGGCGGCCAGCATCGTGCAGACGAACAAGAGGGCAAAGAGTCTGCGCATTTTCGGGGATCCTCCTACGGGAACCAAAAAGGTCAGCGGTCAGAATACCGAACGCCCCTCGCGTAACTACGGCCACGTCCGAAGCATTCCTGCTCATCACGCTTCGTCGAGCTCTACTCGGTGGGGCTGGTGATCTCCTGCGGCACCGAAAAATACTCCTCGTAGGGCGCCGTTCGGCGGCGAGCCTCGACAAGATCGAGACCCGTGTCGGCAAACGTATAGGTGTGGGTGCCGTGCTTGTCGCGGGGATTGTCGGCCAGGAATTGCCGCATGGCCGCTTCGGCCTCGGCGGTGAACGAACGGCCGAGCTGCTCGTAGATCTGGCCGATCGTCCCGAACGTGTCCGTCATCAGGTCGGCGAACGCGACGTCGATCGCTTGGCCCGCCGGCACGGTTCCGTCGCGGCGGGCGGCAACCGAGCGATCGTTGCCGTCGACCAGATAGTCGATCCACTCCTGTGCGATCGACGGGAGATCCGGCGAGTCGGTGGCCATCTTGTGCAGCACCGACATCAGCGACGACACCGACGCGACCACCTTCAGCGGGTCGCGATGGGTGTGGATGATGGTGGCATCGGGATAGGCGGCGAACATCTCGGCGAGATGCCATTGGTGCCCCGGTGTCTTCAGCACCCATCGCTCGGCGCCATGTTCGGACTGCAGCACCTGCAGAAATTGCTCGTGATACCGGTAGGCCGAGGTGAGGTCGGCTTCGTACAACAACCACGAGGTGTAGCTGGGCGAGCGAAACACGGTGGGCCACAGGAGGCTCTTGAAGTCGCCCGCGGTGATGGTGACGCATTCCTGGCCCCGCAACGCACCACTCGGATGGATGGCCTGGAAGCCGGGAATGATCGCCTCGCTCATGCCCGTGGCCGCTTCGGACACCGCGATTCTCGGGTCGGTCGCGTACGTGTCGGTCCGGGGCGGCGGGATGGGGTCGGACACCTCCCAGGTGAGCGGCGCCCGGAACGCGGGGTCTTGCGCGAGCAGGTCGAACAGGATCGTCGTGCCGGTACGGGGCTGACCCAAGATCACGATCGGCGCGGCGACCGGCGACTCGCTGACCTCGGGGTGCGTGTGGTGCCAATCGATGATTCGAAGGCGGGTGGTCAACGACGAGGTGATCTGTGACTCGGCGACCGCAAACCCGAGTTCGTTCAGGTCGGCCTCGTTCAGCAGCGAGAACAACAACCGATCCAGACCCTCCTGCCAACCATCGCCCCCAAAGTCGTCCAACCCCGTCGCAGCCCTCGCGGCCGACACCAGAGCGGGTCGTTGAAGGACAGGGTGCGCAGAAGTCATGCCCTTGATCTTGCCCGCTGCGAGCTCAGCGGCCAAGACTGCACAACAGACTGTCACCCAGGGGGACCCATGACCGACGCTCACGCCGGCGCACCATCGACCGCAGCCGCGAAAACCACTGCGGTCTTCAACGACCTCATTGCGGCCCTCAGCGAGATTCGCGACGGGTACGTCCTCAACGAAGAGCGTTTCACCGATCCGCTCGACATCGTCGAGGGCTACCGCTACGTCGGGCAGGTGTTGTCCGGGGCCTCGGAGATGTTCTTCGAGGCCGACACCGACAATCCGAGGTTCATCTCGATCGTCACTCCCGAACGAAAGCTTCAAGGAGACAATCCCGACGCGATCTACCACTACTGCCGGGTGCGCGGCGATCTGTCCTACCGAGTGTTCGGCACGATTGAGCAGCAGTGCTACACGTCGTTCACGGTTCATGGGAAGGCCGACGACGGCGCGATGGCCGGACCGCTACTCGGCGATGTGAACGACCGCGACTTCGACGTGGCCGACGACGGTGGCTACGAAGTGGTTTTCAGTGCCGCCGAGCAGCCCGGCAACTGGGTGAAGCTGCACCCCGACGCGCACACGATCATCGTGCGCAGCTATTTCCAGCTTCCGATTTCGGCCCAAAACGACTCGAACGTCAACGTCCGGATCGATATCGAGACCCTCGACGACCTCCCGGCGCCGCCGCCGCTCGACGACGCCACGCTGGCAACCCGTATGGCCGAAGGCGTGGCGTTTCTGCGCCAGGCGACCGTCGGCCAGAACCTGCCCGGCGCTCCTTCGGGGGTGCCGTTCGTCAGCGACACTCCCAACGATGTGGCGAAGCCCTTCAGCTTCCGGGACTCCGGGTTGCCGGTCCCCGGCGCGGCCGACATCTTCTATTCGATGGGTCGCTGGGATCTCGCTCCCGGCGAGGCGATGATCATGACCGGCACGTTGCCGAAGGCTCCCTTTGCCAACGTCATGCTGTGGAACAGCCACATGCAAACGCTCGAATACCGGGACCGTCAGTCGTCGTTGAACCTCGAGCAGATCCAACTCGAGGCCGACGGGTCGTACAAGATCATCGTCGCCGATCAGGACCCCGGACATCCCAATTGGCTCGACACCGGCGGGCACGCCAAAGGCACCATCTTCTGGCGCTTCCTGCTCCCCGAAGAGGATCCTCAGAAGCCGAATTGCAGCGTCGTGCCGACACCGGCGCAGCCCTAGCCCTCACCCTCGCTCTGCGGTCACCGCGGCCATCCCTGTCACGCAGCGTGGGCAAATCGGCCCAATTTTGGGCACTTCACCACTTTGCGCGGTACTTTCGTGGTTCGTCGCGGGGCCTTTGCATGCGGTTGCATCTGGAACGTCGCTCGCGAGCGAAGGGTGAACTGTGCAAACTCGATTGATCAATGCGGCCGACTGTGCCGCGCTGTTGGACGCCGTGGGGCGACATCGCCTCATGGACCTCATGATCGAACGACTTCGGGCTCGATGTGCCAACCATGACGACGACTTGGTCGACGCGCGCGCTCGGGATGGCTTTCGTTACGACAAACCGGCGCTCGGCCTCATCGAGTGGATGCCCACCCACGAGGTCGGTGGCCCCGTCGTGATCAAGATGGTCGGGTACCACCCGACCAATCCCATCCAACGATCGATCCCCAGTGTCATTGCCACATCCTCCATGTGGGATACCGAAACCGGCCACCTCATCGCGATCGCCGATGCCACGATGATGACCGCCGTTCGCACCGGCGCAGCGTCGGCCATCGCCACCGACGTCCTCGCCATCGATGCCCCCATCACCATCGGGTTGGTCGGTCTGGGCGCGCAGGCGGTCACGCAGCTGCACGCCATCTCTCGGGTCAGACAAATCGATCGCGTGATCGGGTTTGATCCGTCCGAACCGGCGTCGAGCACCTTCGCCGAACGAGCCGCGTTCATCGACGTGCCGATCGAGATCGTGGACGACAGCCGTCTCGCTGATCTCGTCGCGGCCGCAGATGTCCTCGTCACGGCCACCAGCATCGACATCGGGGCCGGCCCCGTCATCCCCGACGTCGCCGTGCGACCGCACCTGCACATCAATGCGGTCGGCGCCGACTTTCCGGGCAAGCTCGAACTCCCCGCCGCCCTCCTCGCCAACGCCACCGTGTTCCCCGACACGCTCGAGCAGTGCGTCCTCGAAGGCGAGTGCCAACAGGTTCCCGCCGCCAACATCGGCGTCGAACTGCCCGGCGTCGTGGCCCGGGCCGACGAGCTGGCCGACAAACGTCTCAGCCTCACCGTCTTCGACTCCACCGGCTGGGCCGTCGAGGACGATGTTGCCTTGCGCCTGCTCCTCGAGCTCACCGAAGCGCATGACCTCGGGTCGCTCATGGCCCTCGAGTCGATCCCCGACGACCCGTACAATCCCTACAGCTGACCCGATTACCGGCGCAGCCGCGTCCGGATCTCGGCCTTCACCGCCGCCAGCTCGGCCCGGTCGGGGTGGGCCTTGTAGAAGTCGTCGAGCGGGAAACAACCCGAGACCAAGCCGGCCCGTGGCGCAGTGGTGCAATCGCTGAACGTCCGACAAATCAGGCGACCGTCGAGCTCGGTGCCCGCCAAGACGTCGGCGGCCAAGCGGGGGTACGACAAGATCATGCGACCGAGGCCGACCAGATCGGCACCGCCTCCGGCAACGACCGCTTCGGCCACGTTCGGCAGCCACTGCTGCAGGTAGGAGTAGCCCGACCCGACCATCGTGATGTTCGGATGCGCCGCTGTGAGTTCCTTTGTTGCCGCCAACAGCCGAGCGACGCCGACGAGGGGATCCTCGGGCGGCTGGTAGCCATCGGATGGCGGGAAGTACGCCGGACGCTGCGCGTGCGGGCAGTAGTAGGGACTGCCGGCCGTCGCGCTCACCAGACCGATACCGAGCCCCTCGACGATGTCGAGCAGCTCGTGGGTCTCGCGCAGGTCATAGCCGAGGCCGGTGTCATCACCGCCAAAGGCGTGCCGGTACGGCGTTGGCCCGTCCGGAACCCCGACGTGGTCGGCGCCCGGGGCGAACGGCATCAGGTCGAAGATCGACAACCGGAAGGCAACGGCGAGCTTCGGTGACGCGGCGCGAATGCCTTCGACGACGGTACGCAGGAAGTTGGTTCGTCCGGCGAGGTCTCCGCCGTAGCGGCCCGGACGGTCATAGGCCGACAAGAACTCGTGCCCGAGATATCCGTGACACGCCTTGATGTCCACGAAATCGAAGCCCGCCTGTGCAGCCAGCTCCGCGGCATGTACGAACGTGGCGGCCAACTCGTCGAGTTCGTCGTCGCTGAACTGCGATGCGGCACTGGCCCCGACCCGATCGTCGAGCACCGGGTGGGCGTACAAGGTTCGCGGGGCAGGGCCGGTGAGGGTCGGCCGCGCGTAGCGGCCGGAGTGGGTCAGCTGCAGCCCAACGATCTGGTCGGGAGCGAGCAGCGCTCGAAGGTCGGCGAAGTCCGCGGCGGTCTCATCGTCGAGCACGAGCTGGTGGGGATTCGCTCGTCCCTCCGGAACGACCGCTGTCGCCTCACCCCACACCAGGCCGCAACCGCTTTCGGCAAAGTGCTCCCAGCGCCGGCGCACCAATTCGGTCGGCCGGCCGTCGGTGGTGCCGTCCCAACCCTCCATCGGCAACACGGCGAATCGATTGGCGAGGGTGATGGCACCAGCCGAACCATCGATGAAGCCACTTTGCGACGCCAACACACCGGTCGGGTCGGCCGCCGCAGCGATCGGCAGATCGATGTTCAGCGATGCCACGTGATCGGCAAACGCGGCGACGTCGCGCAGCTTCTTGACCTGCGTCAAGCGACTCATCGAGCGCCTCCATCGGTCGGAACGAGGCACTCGAGTCGGGCCACGATGTCGGCCAACACGGCTCGGTCGCTGTCGGGACGGCGAGGGGCACCGGGCGGAATGGTGTCGGAGTCGACCCAGCCCCGTAGGGCCAAGAACATGGCGGCGTCGTGGCGGTAGCCCGGTACCGGGTCGCGAAACGCGAAGAAGCCCAGGTACTGCAGGAGGTCATTGAGCTCGTAGAACGCCAGATCACCGGCGGCCCACATCGCGTCTCGGGCCGCGAAGGCTTCCGGGGCGAACGTCGACAGGCCGAGTAGATAGTCGGAGCCATACATGACCATGTCGATCGCGAGGTCGTTCCCGGTGAACACCCGAAAGTCGGGCCGCACCCGGTCACGCAACGCGAGCCGCTCCCATTCGAGGGCGCGGCTGAGCGACGAGTGCTTCGCTCCGACACACGCGG
>CBESNZ010000053.1:0-12574 GCA_965531045.1 uncultured Acidimicrobiales bacterium | reverse complement strand
CGGCTGCCGCCGAGCCGAAGCCGAGAGTGCGTAGTGAAGTTAGCTATACGTATCCGGGTGGGGCATTCTCTGGTCGGCGAGTTTGGTTCCCGTGGGAAGCACCTGGCCCTGAGCGACGACCGAAAGTTCGAGCACCGAGGAGTCGGCACCGACGTCGACATTGTCGTCGATGATCGAATCAGCGACCACGGCGTTGGTTCGCACCCGCGAGCCGGCGCCGATCATGCTGCGCTCGACACGCGCGCCCGCTTCGATGATTGCGCCTTCGCCGATGATTGCCCGATCGACGATCGCATCGGGGGAAATCTGGGCGGTGTCGGCGATGCCGTTCCAGGGGTCGCCACGCTTGCCGTCGATGAGGTCGAGTTGGATGTCGAGATAGGTGGCGGGTGTGCCGGCATCGACCCAATACGCCTCGGAACCAAGGGCGAAGAGACTGCCGTCAGCGGCGATGGCGGGAAAGACTTCGCGCTCGATCGAAACCTTGCGGCCGTCGGCGATGCGGTCGAGTACCGACGGTTCGAGCACGTAGGACCCCGCGTTGATCCAGTTGGTCGGCGCTTCACCCGGCGGTGGTTTTTCGATGAAGCCCAGCACGCGGCCGTCGTCGTCGGTCGGGACCACGCCGTAGCGCGACGGATCATCGACCGGGGTAAGCGAGATGCTGGCTTCGGCCCCGACGCGTTCGTGAAAGGCCACGAGCGCCGTCAGGTTGGTGTCGGTGATCACATCGCCGTTGACCGCTATGAACCGCTCATCGAGGCCTGCCTCGAGCGCGGCGAATCGAATTGCTCCGGCGGTATCGAGCGGTTCAGGCTCGACGGCGTAGCGAAGTTTCACGCCCGCACAGGTCCCGTCGGGATAGTGATTGCGGAACGCATCGGGTCGGTATCCCAAGGACAGGATCGCTTCGGTAACCCCGTTGCGACCCAGCCCGGTGATGACATGTTCGAGCATCGGGATGCCGACGGCCGGAAGCATCTGCTTGGGCCGGTGCAGCGTCAGCGGCCGCAGGCGCGTGCCGAAGCCACCGACGAGAACAATCGCCTTCATCAGCCCTCAGTTGTCGCCGGAGCGTCCGTAGGCGGGGTGGTTTCCGTCGTGTCGTCGGCTGTGTCGTCGGTTGCGACGGTGTCGTCGGTCGCCGTCGTGTCGTCGGTCGGCACCAGGGTCGCAAGGTCTTCCGGCAAGACCGGGTCGCCGAGCGAGAGGTCGGCGGGCTGCTCACCGATCGAGGGAGGGACCGGATAGTCGAAACCAGCCGGTGCCAAGGCAATGGTGAACGCCTCGCCGTCGTTTTCGAACGTGATATTGGAGAGATTCTCGGTGATGATCTCGATGGGCCCGGCCTCGGGGTCGCGACCGTCGAATCGGGCGACACTCAAGATGGCTGGCTCGCCGCCACAGTCGACGCCGGCCTCGAGCACTCGACCATCCGGCATGGTGAGGATATCGTCCTCGAGTTCGGCCTCCATCGAGTCGAAGAACGCCTCCATCTTGGCTCCGTCGCCGGTGACCGAGGACGAGAATGGGTGAATGTGAATGAGGCCGTCCTGGTGGCTGTGAATACCAAGCGGATCAAGCTGACCCATGAACGGATCCTCGAAGTCTTCGATGGTGCAGTTGTAGACGCCGTATGCCGAGTGCCAGTGATCGCTGAGGGTCGGTTCCTGGGCGGACACGTCGCGGGTTGTCCGGGCGAAGACCACCAACACGATGCCAATGGCGAGCACCCCGGCTACCGCGGCGGGAAAACCGAGCTCGCGGCGCTCTTTGCCGGCCGTTCCGCCGGCCTGTCCGGCCCGCTGCGCGCGTGCCACCTTTTTTGCTGAAGATGCTTTGCCCATAACCCAGACACGCTAGCGGGACACCAGCTCAATGCGGCGGCAGGCCGCCTCTGCGCTGGGTATGGAACTCGTTCTCAGGGTTCGAGGAGTTCGGAGAACAATTGGGCGTAGAGGCGGCCGATGTTCTCGGTCGACGACCACGACTCGATCCACGCCCGACCTGCGGCACCCATGGCGATGCGGCGGTCGGGATCGTCGACCAACGCAACGATCGCATCGGTGAACGCCGCCTGATCCCCGGGCGGAACCGCCAGACCGGCAGGCACTTCGTGGAGGACCCGGTGCAATTCAGAACCCTGATCGACGCTCACCACCACCGGTCGTGCCGCCGCGAGGACCGCATAGAACTTCGACGGCACGCTCGAACTCGACAAACCCCTCGCCAACGGCACCACGTGAATGTCAGCGGCCGCCAGTACCTCGGGCATGCGTTCGCCCGGCTGAAAGTCGACGAATTTCACGTTCGGGAGATGCGACGCACGTTCCTCCAGGCCGCGTCGTGCCGATCCGTCACCGTTGAGCACGAACACCACGTCGGTGCGTTCGGCCATGGCGTCGGCGGCGCCGAGGAGGAGGTCGAGCGGCTGCGAGAATCCGATATTGCCGGTGTACATCACCACCGTTCGATCACCGAGGTCGAAATCGGCCCGGTACGCATTGTTTCGATCACCGGGCGTGATTGCGTCGGAATCGACGAAGTTCGGGATGACTCGGACCCTCGGCTCCCACGTCTGACCGAGCTTGCCGAGGATATTGGTGCGCATGTCCTCGGTCAGCGTCGTGACGACGTCGGCGCGGCGATACGTGAAGCGCTCGAGCGCCGAGAAAAACCAGATGAGCCTTGGATTGGTCAAGATGCCCAACTCGACCGTGACGTCGGGAAAGACGTCCTGCACATTGAAGACATACGGGACTCGGCGCCGTCGAGCCGCCAGCCACCCCGCCAGCCCGAGCGTGATCGGCGGTGCCATCGCAAGCACGACGTCGGGCCGCCAACGGTCGACCACCGCTCGCCACGTGGTCAACGCCGTGAACGCGCCGAAGCCCAACGCGCGCTTCGGAATCGACCGCTTGTCATTGGCAGGGAACGGTTCGACGCGGGTCACCCGCCCCCACGGCATGCGTTGGTGTTGCACCCGACGGCCAACCCACTCGGCTTCCACCTTGTTCTGCCGGTAAAAGGGCAACGACGTGACGACGTGTATCTCGTGGCCCGCCTGAGCGAGTCCTTCGACGATGCCGCTCATCATGACCCCGGTGGCCGCGATGTCCGGCGCAAAGTGGGGGCAGACGACCTGAATACGCACGCGGCGAGACTAGCGGGCGAGCACGGTCCGATAGACGCCTTCGAGCTGCGTCCCCGATTGCTCCCAGGCGAAACGAGCGGCCTGCGCACGACCGGCTGCCGCGGCGGCCTCTCGGTTGGGTCGACCGGCAAGCCGATCACTCATTGCTCTGACCCACGCATCGACATCACCCGGGGGCACGAGGATGCCCGCGTTGCCGAGCACCTCGGGCACGGCGGTGGCGTCTGCGGCGAGCACCGGGCACCCGAGCGCCATCGCCTCGAGGATGGGGATGCCGAACCCCTCGAATTCCGACGGAAAAACCAGCGCCTCGGCTCGGGCGATGAGGAGGTCGAGCACCTCGCGATCGACGCGGCCAAATCGATGCACGTGATCGTTCAGACCGAGCTCGGTGACCAGTGACAACACATCGGCATGGGCCGATCCCCGGCCGCCGGTGAAAACGAGGGTGACATCCGGATCGTCGATGACGACCTTGGCGAACGCCCGCAGGACCGTGGCGTGGTTCTTGTGTGGATGGGTGACCGCCGGGTACACGAAGAACGGCTGACCCTTTCGCAACAACTCGGCGATCTCGGTGGGCACGACGGGGTCGTCGATCGCAGGCAGGCGCGGCACCTCATAGCCGGCCGAGACCGTAGCGACGCGAGCTGGATCGAGGTCGAAACGGCGGATGAGATCCGCTCGCACGTAGTCGCTGGGCGCCACCACCATGTCGGCTGACCGCACCGACCGAGGTATGGCGAAACGAAGGTACCGCGCCTTCAGCGAGCCGAAGTTGGCGGGCATGATGAGCGGCTGCAGGTCGTGCACGGTGACGATGGTGCGGCCCGGTCGAATGGTGGGCATCCTGCCGCCCACGTGGTGAACTGCGTCGATCGAGCGCCGTCGACACTGTGCTGCCAGCCACGTGCTCTCACCGATGACGCGACGGAGCCGGTTTTCGCCCCCGCCCAGCGGCGTGGTGACCGTTTCCACGCGCGCACACACCTCCGGGTGCGTTCGCGCGAACGAATCGAGCGCAAACACCGTGAGCTCGATGCCCGCGATGTCACGATCGAGGAGCGCGGTGAGGGTCCGGGTGGCGTATTCCTCGCTTCCGCCGACCACGCCTGGCACCAGCCACAACAGGTTGATGCCCAGCCGTTCGGTCATCCGAGTGCCTCGCGGTACGCGCCCACCGTCAACGCGGCCGTGCGCTCCCAGCTGTAGGTAGCGGCGATTTGTCGCGCCTCAGCGCTCAGATCGTCGCGGTCGGCCAGAACGTCGTTGATCGCCCGGAGAATCGAGGAGGCGCTGTCCACATTGGCCGTCATTCCACCGCCATCCACGACCAGCTCATCGGTGGCCGTGCCGGCGGTCGTGACGACGGGGGTGCCTTGCGCCATGGCCTCCAGGACCGGCATGCCGAAGCCCTCGAGCAGGCTCGGGTACACAAAAGCCGCCGCCGCTCGGTACAGCGCGCCGAGGTCGTCCTGCGGCACGAATCCGAGTTGCAGGCAGTCGTTCGGGCCGAGGCCCACGTCTCCCCATCCGCCGGGCCCGGCGATGACCAACGGGGGCACGTTGCGGGCTCGACTCAAGGCGCGGACGAGCATGTCGAGGTTCTTGCGTGGTTCGGCCGTTCCGACGAAGAGCAGGAATGTCTCGGGCAGGCGGTACTGACGGCGCACTCGTGCGACGGCGGCGTCGTCGGCTACCTCGGTATCCACGCCCCAGGGCACCACCCGCAACCGG
Source organism: uncultured Acidimicrobiales bacterium (assembly GCA_965531045.1). Lineage (GTDB taxonomy): Bacteria > Actinomycetota > Acidimicrobiia > Acidimicrobiales > SHLQ01 > CBESNZ01. The sequence goes on along the minus strand of CBESNZ010000053.1, from coordinate 7,683 downwards.
CCTGGATCAAATCCGAAGACCTCGCAGTCGGCCCGCGTGGCCTCGGACGGACACAGAACCAGATCGGCTCGATCTCGAGCCGCGTCGAGCGCGGCCCGCAGGAATCGGCGACCGTTGGCGGTGAAGTACTCGGGGTAGCGATACACCGCCATGTCGTGCACCGTGACCACCAGGGGCGCGGTTCGTGGCGGCGTTACCCCGCCCGTGCCGTGGATGACGTCAACCGGACCGGTGGCCGTCTCGACCGGCGGTCGACCGCGTCGATGCCACGACTCGTACAGCACCCGGCTGGGCAGGCGGAGCTGCGATACCGGCGAGACCGGCTGAAACGGCGGTGACGGGCTGCGCAGGTGGCGCGCGGCGAAGCCAACGAGGGCGACGTCGTCGCGGTCCAGGAGTGCTGTGGCGGTGCGCAGCGCGGACATCGCCGTACCACCGGGCACCCGATGCCAGCACGGTTCGTAGGAGTATGCGACCCGAATCACGGTGCGCACTCGACGGGATGCATCCGGGGCTCCGGTGGCGCCCAGGTTGGTCGCCAAGCAGCGAGCTGATCGCTCATCGTTCGCTCCTGAGCCTTCCATCTACGGCGGCGCCATGTGGGCAGCCATCCTCGTGCATACGGCAACGAAGCGTAGTTCCTTGGTGGCTACAAATCCGCGACGCCGAGACCGACGAAGTAGGCGGCGGTGGCTTCGAGTCCTTCGCGCAACTGCACCTTGGGCTCCCAGCCAAGCTTTGTGGAAGCGATGGTGATATCGGGGCGACGACGGGTGGGATCGTCGGTCGGCAACGGTTCGTACACGATTTCGGATGACGAGTTGGTGACGTCGAGCACCAGTTCGGCCAACTCGAGCATGGTGAATTCACCCGGATTGCCAATATTGACCGGGTCGGTGATATCGGAGTCGAGTAGCGCCAAGAAGCCGCGAATCTCGTCGTCGACGAAGCAGAAGCTGCGCGTCTGCGTACCGTCGCCGTAGATCGTCAGTGCCTCGCCCTGCAGCGCCTGGCGAAGGAAGTTGGTGACGACTCGGCCATCTCGTGCCTTCATGCGGGGCCCGTACGTATTGAAGATGCGCACGATCCGCGTATCGAGGCCGTGGAACGAGTGATAGGCCGTCACCATCGCCTCGGAAAAGCGCTTCGCTTCGTCGTAGCAGCCGCGCGGCCCGACCGGGTTGACGTTGCCCCAGTACGACTCGGGCTGAGGGTGTACCAGCGGGTCGCCGTACACCTCCGAGGTGGACGAGATCATGAACTTCGCGCCCTTGGCCTTCGCCAATCCGAGCGCGTTGTGGGTTCCGAGACTGCCGACCTTCAGGGTTTGAATCGGCGCGTTGAGATAGTCGGGAGGTGACGCGGGGCTGGCCCAGTGCATCACGGTGTCGACGGGCCCGGGAACCCAGATGTAACTCGAGACGTCGTGTTCGACGAAGGAGAAACCGGGAGTGCCGAAAAGGTGCTCGATGTTCGCGAGTTGCCCGGTGATGAGGTTGTCGAGAACGACGACCTCATCACCTCGAGCGATGAGCGCATCACAAAGGTGGGACCCTAGGAATCCGGCACCGCCGGTGAGAACGATGCGCGCCATCGGAGCCTAGTTCCGGCCGATGCCCTGATAGGCAAAGCCCGCCCGACGCACCGCGCCGCGATCGAGGATGTTGCGGGCATCGACGATCTTGCGGTCGGTCATCGCCTCGGCCAACTTGTCGAGATCGACCCACTTGAACTCGTCCCACTCGGTGAGCACGACCATGACCGACGCACCCTCGCATGCGGCATAGGCGTCGCCGACGATCTCGAGTCCGTCGATGGCGAGGTCGGCCGGCAGCTCGCTGCATGCGGGGTCGTACGCCCGTACCTTGGCGCCGGCGTCGACGAGCCGGTGAATGATTTCGAGCGATGGCGATTCGCGGACGTCATCGGTGCCGGCCTTGAAGGTGAGGCCGAGCACGCCGATGGATGCGTCCTTGAAATCGGAGCCGATCATGGCGCCGACCTTGGCGACGACTCGATCGAATTGTTCGTCGTTGACGTCGATGACGCCGCGCAGCAGGGTGAAGTCGTAGCCGGCGTCTTCGGCGATGGAAATCATGGCCCGCGTGTCCTTCGGGAAGCATGATCCCCCCCAGCCGGGTCCGGGGCGCAGGAATTGGTGGCCGATGCGCTTGTCGTACCCCATGCCGAGCATGACGTCGTTGACGTCGGCGCCGACTGCTTCACACACCGCCGCGACCGCGTTGACATACGACAGCTTGGTTGCGAGGAACGCGTTGGAGGCGTACTTGGTGGTTTCGGCCGACGCGGGGTCGGTGACCAAGATCGGCGCCCGGGTGCCCAGGAACAGCGACGCGACGCGGGTCGCGGCGTTTTGATCATCCGAGCCGATGACCACGCGATCGGGATTGAGGAAGTCGTCGACGGCGGAACCCTCACGCAGGAACTCGGGGTTCGACACGACGGTGACGTCTCGTCGACCCAGCGCCCGCTCGACGAGACGAGTGGAGCCAACCGGAACCGTTGATTTGTTGATCACGATGGCACCGCGGTCGAGGTGCGGGGCGATCTGTTTGGCCGCGGTCTCGATGTAGCTGAGATCGGCCGATCCGTCGGCCCGCTGCGGCGTCGGCACGCACAGGTAGACGAACTCGCGACCCGAGACCGCGTTCTCGGCGCCGAGCACGAAGTCGAGGAGCCCGTCCTTCATACCGTTCTGCACGATGGTCTCGAGACCCTCTTCGTGGATCGGGATCCGACCCTCTTTGAGCATGTCGACCTTCTTGGGGTCGATATCGGCGCACAAGACGTCGTGCCCGAGTTGTGCGAAGCAGGCGCCCGTGGTGAGACCCACGTACCCCGTTCCGATTACTGCAATTCGACTCGTCATTATTCCTCCCGCGCCCGGGTGGCGCCGCATGTCGTGTGAGAGTACGACACGACTACCCTCAAAGCCACCCTCTGCATCATTTTTGACCACTCTTCGTGGCAAAATGAGGCGAAAGCCTTAGGGGTATCGTCTCGCGCTCGTGACGTTGCTCAACGGTAGTGGACAGCGACAGATTTGCGTGCAGACGGCATCGCCGATGTCGGCGCGTCTCGCCGTCACGGGCAGGAAACGCCCTCGGGCGGCCGGCCCAGGATGGGAGGGAGACTCGTGACCGGGACGGTCAGGGCCGGTGTGGCCGTCGTCGTCGGTGCGCTTGTGGTGGTCCCCAAGGACTCCGATTGGCCTGTGGTCGTTGGAACGGTGGTCGCGGAAACATCGCTGGTCGACGGAACATCGGTCGTGGAATCAGTGCTGGTGGAATCAGTGCTGGTGGACTCCGGGGCGGCCCGAAGCGAGTCCATCGCGGCCTCGACCAACAATTCCGAACGAGGCAAGAACCCCACGCCCTGGTAGTCGCGGCCGACCCGGAGTTCGATCTCGCCTTCGGCCAACCCGTCCGGTTCATCGCCGTCGTCGCCATCGAACGGCGCTACCAGCTCGAACGCCGGATCGACGACGAGATAGCGGGCGAGCAGTTCCGCCCGATCGGCATCCTCGGGCCGAAAGCGGAGCACGGTGCGTTCGACCACAACCGAGGCGCCACTCGTGACTATGAACTCCCGTTCACCGAGGTAGCGCAGTGCGTCGGACGTGAGCTCGAGGTCGTTTCCGACCACCGACACGGCGATGTCGGACTGCACAACCCAGCCGCCCTCGCCGCGAATGACATCGAGGATCGGTTTCGCGGCCGACTCGTCCATGAGGAGCACCTGTTCTCCGATACGAGCGGACCACAGCTCGTCGAAGGTCGCGTCGCCGCGCACCACGAGACCGCCGGGGCCGCTGCCTTGGGCTTGGAAGTCGACGACCTCGCCTTCCTCGGTTTCGATCTGACTCGGCGGCACGATGGCGTCGGACACCGGCACCGAACTCTGCAGGAGTCGATCCGGGTTGAAGTCGCTGAAGCTGTTGCCGAGATCGACGAGGTCGTCGGGGGTGAGCGCGTTATCCAGGGTGACCGCGTTGGAGGCGGCGTCGACCAGCCGGCGAATCTCGTTGGGGTTTCGACCGCCCTGCTTCACCACCGAGTCCAGCGCCAGAATCATGAAATCCTGCTGACGCTCGCCCCGGCTGAGGTCGGATGCTGTTCCGAGGAGCGACCATGTGCCATCGACGGCCTGCCCCTGCAGCGCGCGGCTTCGGACGTAGGCAAGCGACTGCGAGCCATCGAGTTGATGACAGCCGTCCCCCTCGAGGAACAACCCCGACTTTTGATCCCGAAGCGACTGGTCCGACCAGAAGTACACGCCGCCGATCGCATCGACGACGTCGGCGAACCCGGCGAAGTCGACCTCGACGTAATGGTTGATCTCGACATCGAAGTTGGTCGACACGGTCTCGACCAGTTTCTCCGGTCCATCGATGAACAGCGCGGTGTTGATTCGGAACGAGCGGCCGGTTCCGGGCACCGGCACATACAGGTCGCGGGGAATCGAGACCATGGCCGCCGTGCGGTTTCGGGGATCGAGGCGCATCAGCAAGATCACGTCGGCCCGGACCCGGCCCGCAGCCTCGTCTTCGTTCGCCCGACCGTCCCGAAGCGGGTCGTCCTCGTCCAGGCCGTCGGCGCTGTCGGCGCCGACCAACAAAAAGGTGACCGGATCGCCCGCATCGATGTTGACCGGGGTCAGCACTTGGCCGCCGAACGCCACCCTCGGTATTTCGAGCGCCGTCTGCTCTGCGGCGCGCACTCCCCACGCGGCGGCGATGCACGCGCAAATCACGAGGAGGTTGACCAGAATCAGCACCCGCTGGGGCCACGTGCGGCGAAGACGCATGGTGGGTGAGGCTAGCGGCTCGCCCACCGGCGGCGGGCAGCGGGCAGCACGTCGGTAGAGTGAACCGCCCGACGAGCGACAATACTGGCACGGTGGCGCCGAAACTGTTTCCGCTTGCCGTCGTCGGCGACAAGATCGCCACCGGTCTGTGTGACGTCACCAGCGACGTCTCCGCCCTCGATTCGTCGGGCTTCTGGGCGGTCGTGGTGCCGTTCGAGGGTGACCCCATCTGTGCCCGGTTCCGCGACATCCGGCCCGCCCGACCGTGGCCGGGCCCCCACTGGGTGGGCCCGCCCCGCGAGTCTTGGACCAGCAGCCTCGATGGCCCGGCCTTTCAGGAAGGGGTCCGGGCGATCCGCGCCGCGATTCGTAACGGCGACGTGTACCAGGTGAACCTCACCCGTCGGCTTTCCGCTCCCCTGCCGCCGCCGGGCCCCGGAACCACCCTTGACGTCGCCGCACTCGGTGCTGCGCTGGCGTCGGGCAATCCGGCGCCCTACAGCGCTGTCATTCGTCTACCCGAACACGACGTGCATGTCGCGTCGGCCTCCCCCGAGCTGTTCCTGCGCCGAGAGGGGCAAACGATCCGGTCGGCCCCGATCAAGGGCACCGCAGTGACGCCGGACGACTTCCTCGAGAAGGACAAGGCCGAGAACGTCATGATCGTCGACCTGGTCCGGAACGACTTCGGTCGCGTCTGCGAGTTCGGATCGGTGCGGGTCCCTGCCCTGCTCGCCGTGAAGAGCGCACCGGGTCTCGTGCACATGGAGTCGACCGTCGTTGGACGACTGCGAGACGGACTCGGCTGGCCTGAACTCCTCGACGCAACCTTTCAGCCGGGCTCGGTCACCGGCGCCCCCAAATTGGCCGCGATCGAGTTCATCGAGCGACTCGAGCCGACCCCTCGTGGTGTGTACTGCGGCGCAGTCGGGTGGGTGGACGCCGACGCCGGAGTCGGCGAACTGAACGTGGCCATTCGAACGTTCTGGATCGCCGATGGTGTGTTGCACTTCGCCACGGGCGGCGGCATCACATACGACAGCGATCCCCAGCTGGAATGGAACGAGACCGTGCTGAAAGCGAACAACCTGCTCCGGGTCGCCAGCGCCCCGGCCCCGGAAAATGCCGCGAAGGTGACCACATGACCGTCGGACGAACACTCGCAGGACAGGCCTTCATTGGACCAACTCTGTGGATCAACGACGCGCTGGTCTCGGCAGCCGATGCTGCCATCTCGCCATTCGATCACGCCATCACGGTCGGCGACGGCGTCTTCGAAACCCTGCAGGTCGATGCCGACCAACCATTCGCCATGGCGCGACACCTGCGGCGACTCCACGCCTCCGCCTCGGTCCTCTCGATTCCCGTGCCGGCCGAGACCATGATCCGGACTGCCGCTGCGGCGGTCATCGACGCGAACCCAGGAGCCGATCGGTTACGCATCACCCTGTCGTCCGGCGAAGGGCCACTGGGTTCGGGTCGCCCCGAAACCGCAAACGGTCCAACGCTGATCATCGCGGTCAGCGCAGGCTCGCCGCACCCGCCGGCCGCTGACGTTCTGGTCGTGCCGTACACGCGCAACGAGCGCAGTGCGATCGCCGGCGTGAAGTCGACGTCGTATGCCGAAAACGTGGTGGCACTGGCCGAGGCGAAGGCCAACGGCTGCCACGAAGCCATCTTCGCCAACACGCAGGGCGATCTCTGCGAGGGCACCGGCAGCAATGTTTTCGTCGTCCTCGACGGCGCACTCCTCACCCCGCCGCTCACCTCGGGATGTCTCGCAGGCATCACTCGCGAGCTGATCCTCGAGATCACCGACGCCCGCGAGGCCGCCCTCCCGATCGATGCGCTCGCCGAATCGGAGGAAGCGTTCCTCACCTCGAGCTTGCGCTTGGTGCAACCCATCGCATTGGTCGATGGGGTCGCTCTGCCCCGGTCTCCGGGCCCACGAACCGTCGCGGCATCGCAGGCGTTCGCAAAACTGCAGGCGACAACGTTCGAGCCCTAAGCCACCGACGGCCAAAGCGGTCAGGTGTTCGGCGAATCGCCGAGCAGGTACCGAGGGCCATTTCCAAGTCCCCGGGCGACGTCGTCGGGGTTGTAGAGCGCACATTTCTGCAGCGACAGGCAACCGCAGCCGATGCAGCCGTCGAGTTTGTCGCGCAACTGCCCGAGCTCTGCGATGCGCCGATCGATGTCGGTACGAAACTTCGCAGCGAGTGCTTGCCAGTCGGCTTCGGTGGGTGTTCGGTTCTCGGGCAACCGGGCGAGTTGCTCTCGAATGTCGTCGAGTGAATAGCCCAGCCGTTGACAGATCCGGATGAAGGAAACCCGCCGAATGGTGGAGCGGTGAAAGCGGCGGTGCCCCGACGGTGCCCGTTGTGCCGTGACCAACCCGACGTCTTCGTAGAAGCGAAGGGCCGAAACCGCCACTCCGGTGCGGTCGGCGACAGCGCCGATGCCGAGCAGCTCGCCCGCCCGGGGTAACCGAGTCGACTGTGGCACCTGTCTCACGAGTTTCTCCCTGTTCGCCCTTGATCTCAAGGTTACTTGAGATTGTAAACCGGAGCGGGAAGACAACATCCAACCGAACGGGAGCCAGACATGGCCGCAACACTCGAACACACCAATCTCACCGTCACCGACCCGGACAAGACCGCCGATTTGCTCTGCGAGCTCTTCGATTGGCACGTTCGTTGGTCGGGTCCCTCGTTGCTCGGGGGCCGCACGGTGCACGTCGGCACCGACGAGAGCTACCTCGCCGTCTACACACCAGCCGATCCGTCGCCGAAGCACGCCGGCTATGCGACGGGCAGCCTCAACCACATCGGTGTGTTGGTGGACGACCTCGACGCC
>CBESNZ010000052.1:0-12707 GCA_965531045.1 uncultured Acidimicrobiales bacterium | reverse complement strand
CGCAGGGCGGCGACCACGGCGAGCGGCGGCTCGACGCCATCCTCGACGTTGTGCCGCGCGACAACGCTGCGGTGTACGACATGCGTCATGTGGTCTCCCTGCTGGTCGACGACGGTGCGTTGTTCCAGGTGCAGCCCGACTTCGGCACCGCCATGGTGTGCGCACTGGCTCGCATCGGTGGCAACCCCGTCGCGGTCATCGCGAACCAGCCCGCGGTGCTCGCTGGGTCGATCGACGTCGACGCAGCCGACAAAGCTGCGCATTTCATCTCCGTCGCCGACGCGTTTCACCTGCCGCTGGTGTTTCTCGCCGACAATCCCGGCGTCCTTGCCGGCAGCCGAAGTGAGCAGGCGGGCATTCTGCGTTCGGGCGCCCGCATGTTCGCGGCGCAATCGCTTGCGCGTAGCCCCAAGGTGCAGGTGACCCTCCGCAAGGCCTACGGCTTCGGATCGATGGTCATGGCGATGACCGGCTTCGACGGCCAGACCATCTCCGCCGGGTTCCCCGGCGCAACCCTCGGCGCCATGGGAGCGAAGGGGTCGAGTCGCGCCATCGGCGCCGACGTCGAGGAGGCCGCCGCCATTGCCGCGGCCGAACAAGACGCTGCCTACCGGTCAGCCGGAGGACTCGGCTTCGACGAGCTGATCGACCCTCGCGAGCTTCGCAACGTGATCCTGCGCAGCTTGCGCCTTGCCCTCAACCGTCGCCAGGTCCCCGCAGAACCCCGATCAGCCACTCACGTCACGCCGTAGCGCCGGGCCAGGCCTCCGACACGTAGTCCAGCGACTTGGTCAGGGCTTCGACATCGCTGGGTTCAATGGTCGGGAACATGGCGATGCGCAGCTGATTGCGGCCGAGCTTGCGGTACCCGGCCGTGTCGAAGATGCCGTTGCGGCGAAGCACCTCGACCACATCGTCGGCCGGCAGCCGATCGTCGAGGTCGATGGTGCCGACAACGGGGCTCCGATGGTCGGGATTGCCGACGAACGGTGTGGCGAACGCGCTCGCTTCGGCCCAGCCGTAGAGCGTGGCTGCCATTTCGTCGCAGCGGCGGGCGGCAAATTCGAGGCCGCCGTTGTCGTTGACCCAGTTGACCTGATTCGCCGCGAGGAAGATCGTTGCGATCGAGGGTGTGTTGTAGGTCTGATCCTTGCGGCTGTTGTCGAGCGCGGTCTTCAGGTTCAAGGACTCGGGAATGAACCGATCGGAGGAGGCGATTTGCTCGATGCGGGCGATCGCGGCCGGGGAAACCACGGCGATCCACAGACCACCGTCGGAGCCGAGCGCCTTCTGAGGGGCGAAGTAGTACACATCGGTCGCGCCGGCATCGAAGCGCAACGCGCCAGCGGCCGACGTGGCGTCGACGAGCACGAGGCCCTCGTCGGGGCCAACGCCCTCGGGTCGCGAGGGCGTGAGATACACACCGGTTGAGGTTTCGTTGTGGGTGTAGCAATACGCGTCGACGTCGACGCCTGCGACCACGTCGGGCCTGCTGCCGGCTTCGGCTTCGACAACCTCGGGCTCGCCGAGCCAGGGTGCGGACGCCGAGGCCTTGACGAACTTCGAGCCGAATTCGCCGAAGCTCAGGTGATGGCTGCGTTTGTTGATCACGCCGAATGTGAGCGCATCCCAAAACACCGTCGAGCCGCCGTTGCCGAGCATGATTTCGTAGCCATCGGGCAGGGCAAACATCTCGGCCAAGCCGTTGCGCAGCTCTGCGACCTTGAAACGAACGGGGAGCGCCCGGTGGCTGGTCCCCATCAGTTCTGCGCCGGTGGCGGCGAGGGCATCGAGCGCTTCCGTGCGGACCTTGCCCGGTCCGGAGCAGAAGCGCCCGTCGGCGGGGAGGAGATCGGCGGGAATGGTGATGTCGGGTGTGGTTGTCACGGATCAAATGGTAGGCGCGCATGCACCGACCAGACACCCGAGATCGGTTTCGCTTATACGTGGGCGCGTTGCGCTTCCACGTGGGACTATTTGCGCGGTTCGACCGTCTACACCCCGGAGCCCTCCCGTCATGACCGCAAGCGACCGCATCTCCACGTCCGTCGGCGCCATCGCGCCGTCCGCCACCCTTGCCGTCAGCAACAAGGCGAAGGCGATGAAGGCTGCCGGCGAACCGGTGATCGGCTTCGGAGCGGGCGAGCCCGACTTCCCCACGCCGGCCCACATCGTCGAGGCGGCGGTCGTTGCGTGTCGCGATCCGAAGAACCACAAGTACTCGCCGGTCGGCGGGTTGCCCGAGCTCAAAGAGGCAATCGTCACCAAGTCAGCGCGCGACTCGGGCCTCCAAATCGAGCCCAGTCAGGTGTTGGTCACCAACGGCGGCAAACACGCCGTGTACAACACGCTGCTCACGCTCCTCGAGCCCGGGGACGAGTTGCTGTTACCCGCGCCGTATTGGACCACGTACCCCGAACCGGTGCGCCTCGCCGGTGCCACGCCGGTGGTCATCCCGACCGACGTCCTGTCCGGCTTTCGGGTCACCGTCGAACAACTCGAAGCGGCTTACACGCCGAACACCAAAGCGTTGTTGTTCGTCTCACCATCGAACCCGACGGGGGCGGTCTACAGCCGCGACGAGATCGCAGCCATCGGCCAGTGGGCTGTCGAGCACAACGTGTGGGTCATCACCGACGAGATCTACGAGCACCTGACCTATGGCGACAACGTGCATCATTCCCTGCCCGTCGTTGTGCCCGAGATCGTCGACCGCTGCGTTGTGCTCAACGGCGTTGCCAAGACCTATGCGATGACCGGTTGGCGCGTCGGTTGGATGGCCGGACCCGCCGACGTCATCAAGGCCGCCCAGAACCTGCAGTCACATGCCACATCGAACGTGGCAAACGTGTCGCAGATGGCGGCCCTCGCCGCGGTATCCGGTCCCCTCGACGCCGTGTTCGAAATGCGCGAGGCCTTCGATCGTCGGCGCAAGGTGATGTACTCGTTGTTGTCGGGTATCGACGGCGTCGAGGTGGCCGAGCCGCAAGGCGCCTTCTACGCATTCCCGTCGTTCGAGGGGCGGCTGGGCACGACGATTGCGGGCCGTACCCCGACCACCACCAACGAGTTGGCCGACATCTTCCTCGATGAGATCAAGGTGGCGATGGTCCCGGGCGAAGCGTTCGGCGCGCCGGGCTACGCCCGGTTCAGCTTTGCTCTGGGTGACGACGACCTGGGCGAAGGCATCGGTCGGATCGTCGACCTGCTTTCCTAACCGGGGAGCTGCGCCGCGATCTCGGCGGAGAATCGCTCGGCCGCCGCCGCACCGAGGTGGGTGTAGTCGACGAAGTCGGAGTCGATGTAGTCGCCGGTGGGCCGAAGTACAGCAACGCCGAGATCGGCTGCGAGGGCGTCGATGGCACGGGCTGTTGTGGCGGCGTCGTCGGCACCACGCGGGTGCTGCTCGACCATGCGTGGTGGCATGGGCAAAGCGACAAGCACGAGGGTGATGTCATGTGCCGCGAGGTGGTCGGCCACTCGTAGGATCGCATCGATATCGGTGCCATCCAGTGCGTAATTGGCGAGCCGCTGTCGAACCGCCAACCGACGATCGTCATCGGTGTTCTCGATGAAGTCGAGGCGCTCGCCGTCGGCTCCGAGGACGGCTTGCGCTTCCGCACGCGCTTCGATGGCCTCGTCGCGCCGGTCGCCGAACAACGCCGATGGGTCGCGTAGCTGTCGGCGGTCACGGATCAACACGCTCACCTTCGACACGGCTCGATCGACGTCGGCGAGCCAGCCGGTCTTGGTTTCCAGTGCGTCGTCGTACGTCGCCGCGTTGTCCTCGCCGTACGTGGCGGAGAAGTCGAGACTGGCGAGGCCCCAGATGACCGTCGTCGGTTGAAGGCGGGGAATGACCTGGTCGAGTAGCCACGGCTCCATGACTTGTGGGACACCGCCGGCGAGGCCGGCGTTGTAGGTCACGCCGGTGCCGCCCGCTTCGGCCAGCACCGATGGCACCAAACCCTGCCAGGCCATGGAGGTTCCGATCACCACGGTGTCGGCTGCGCTCAGCGATTCCATCTGGCCGACCTTGAGCTCGGCCGCGTCGTCATACCAACGGGTCGCGACGGGATCGAAGGCGGCGACCGCAAGGCGCGCCGTACCCTCGAACAGAACGACCATGAGCAGCGCGCCGATCAACAGCCGCACCCAAAACGAGGGACTTTTCATGAGAGCGCCTCGACCAGTTCGGCGGTGATGAGCTGACGACCCGCTTCGGTGGGGTTGCGAACGTCGAAGAACTGGTCGACCGTGAGCAACGACGACAAGTCGGCGAATGACGCGCCGGACGCCGCCGCAGTTTGCTGCTGGCGCTCGACGACCGCAGCGTGGCCCGCTCGACCGTCGGGGTGAAGGTCCGCAACCTGGTCGCTCAACGGCATGGACACGATGACGACCGTGACCCCGGCATCGACGGCTGTCGATGCTTGCCGTTCGAGTTCATCGAAGCTCGCCTCGCAGATCGTCGGCGTTGCGTAGAGGCCTTCGTATCGCTCGAGCTGCTCGGCGCGCAGGTCGGGTTGCACCCTCGGAATCTCCTTGCTGCGCCCGGTGAGTGAGTCACCGTAGCTGGCCACATACCGGTTGCTGAGAGGCCCCGTGTTGCTACGGGTGAAGCCTCCGGACAGGCGTAGTGCGCCGCCGAAAACGTTCAACCCGGGGACGTTCCGGAACGCCTCCGATCGAAGGAGCGCGGTGTCTTCGAAGGCGCCGGCGGTGTCCTCGTTGCACGGCTCGAAGAACGCCGAGGAGCTGTCGGCGAGGATCAGGGTGGTCGGCGCAAACCCGATGGATGCGAGATCGTCGAGCCACCCGGCCAGGTAGGTCGGGCGCATCCCGACCAGCGACGCGTTGAACGCCCGTTGGTTCAGCGCATCGGTCAAGGTGTCGGGATCGATGCCGCGGCGGGCGACATCACCGCCAACGATGCCGAGGTCGAACGATACCGAGAAGACGGCGGTGCTGCTGATGGCGGCGATGTGACCAAGTTGGTCGGAGTGCACCCAGAAATCACTGGCTGTTTCGAGCGAGGTGAGTCCGAGCGCCGCCACCCGGAGTCGGTCGAATTCGCCCGAAGCTCGTCCTGATGCCTCGAGGCCGCGGGCGAGGGCGTCGTTGGCCTCTTCTTCAGGGTCGACCTCGGCCTCTTCGTCAGGGTCGACCTCGACCTCTGTGTCTTCCTCTGTGTCTTCCTCGGGTTCGACTTCGATCTCCGCCGCGGGGCATTCGGACTGGATGAACAGGTGCTCGTGCACCGCAGCGACGAGTTGTTCCGCTTGGTCGGAGCCGACCCACTCGTTGCTGTCGGCATCTCTGATGAGATCGGTGAGCGCAACGAGGGTGGGGATGACGGCGTCCAGCGCTGCCGCCCATGCACCAAGGTCGGCACACATCGTGTAGGTGGCGTCGAGTGATTCGATCAGGCGCCTCGTAGCGGCCTGGGTCGACTCGGTGGGCGCCAGGGTGGCGATCGACTCAAGCGCATTGAGGGGGAGCGTCTGGGGCGGAAGCTCGGTGATCGTGGGGCTCGCAGTGTTTTCCGTCGGCTGATCACACTCGGTGATTTCGATTTCGAATCCGTACTCGTCGATGATCGTCTCGGTCGTGCACTCGCTGGTTTCGACAACCTCGCTCTGGCCCTCCGGTGTGGCCCCATCGATGATCGCCTGGGCCCGGGTGGAAACATCGTCGTCGGCACCACAGGCGACGGCGAGCATCGCCATGGTGACGAGCAAGACGCGCGCGAGGGGGAGTCGGCCGAGGTGACGGGTGGAGGTGGGTGACGGCATCAGAATTGGAAGTAGATGAACGGCTGCGATGCGCCGCCGGAGAAGAGGAGAATGGCGAGTACGGCGGCACCGGCCAACGCACCCATGCGTGCTGGCTGGGTGTCGAGCTTGAGGCTGGAGAACGACGCTCGCCGCTGCGCGAGGTCGAGCGCAAGCGTGACACCGGCCAGCACGAGGACCAAGAGCGCGTCGCCCGCATCGAAGTGGCCACCTCGGAAGGAGAACAGCCCCTTCAACACGGCACCGGTCTCGCTGAACGTCGCAGCTCGGAAGGGAATCCACGTCAGCGAGGCGATGACGAAGGTGATGACGATGGCGGGGACGTCGCTTCGTTTCAGCTGATCGCTACCGACCTTTCCTCCTCGCAGCAGCTTGTGCACCACGAGGTAGAGCCCGTGCAGTCCACCCCATACGACGAAGTTCCAGGATGACCCATGCCAGAAACCACCGAGGATCATCGTGATCATGAGGTTGCGGTACGTCTTTGCGACACCCTTTCGGTTGCCTCCCATGGAGATGTAGAGGTAGTCGCGTAGCCAGTTCGACAACGAAATGTGCCAGAGTCGCCAGAACTCCGTGATGCTGCGGCTGAGGTAGGGCTGACGGAAGTTCACGACGAGCTCGATGCCGAGCAGCCGCGAGACGCCGCGCGCAATGTCGGTGTAGCCGGCGAAGTCTCCATAGATCTGGACGGCGAATGCCAGGACACCGATCGCCACCATGGCCGTCGACATGCCATCGGGGTCGCCGAACATCTCGTTGGCCACTGCGGCCACGCCGTCGGCCAGCACGACCTTGCGCAGCAGGCCCAGCAGGATCAGGCCGATGCCACTCTGGATCTGCTCAGCCCGCGGGAACGGCCGATCGATGTTCTCGATGCGAGGCAAGAGGTTCTGGGCCCGTTCGATGGGTCCGGCCACCAATTGCGGGAAGTAGGCGACGTAGGTCGCGAAGGTCAAGATGTTGCGGGTCGGCTTGATGGTCTTTCGATACACGTCGAACGTGTAGGACAACGTCTGGAACGTGTAGAAGCTGATGCCGACCGGCAGGACGATGGAAAACACGGATGGATTCGCCGAACCGAGGCCGAGGGTGTTCGTCAGTTCAACGAAACTGTCGACGAAGAACCCGTAGTACTTGAACAGCCCCAGAATGCCGAGGTTGATCGCCAGGCTGAGCCACAACAGTCTGCGCCGGGCCTCGTGAATGGTGCGCCGATGCATCTGCAAGGCAATGGTGTAGTCGACGACCGTCGAGAGCGCGATGAGGCCGAGGAACCGCCAATCCCACCAGCCGTAGAAGATGTACGAACCGACGAGCAGAAGCGGATTACGCAGCCGCCGATCGCTGGTCCAGTACAGGACGATGAAGATCGCAAAGAAGGCCGCAAAGACCAGCGAATTGAATACCACTGAAGCCAGAGAGTACCGGGATGTCGCGTGTGGACCGAAACCGGTCGATCTACGGCAATCGAAGAGCGGCCAGCAACTCGTCGGTGACGATCTCTCGGCCTTCGCTGGTCGGGTGGGACAGATCGTAGAACTGATCCGCATCGAGCAGATCGGTGAGGTCGATGAATCGTGCCCCTGCCTGCGTTGCCCGTTCTTCCAACCGATCGATCACCGGGTCGTGGCCGGGGCGGCCCAGAGGGTGAAACTCGGCGAGCAGACTACTGAGCGGCATGGCGACGACGTAGACCTCGGCGCCGGCCTCGGCGGCAAACCGCACGGTGTCTTCGACGGCGTCGAACATCTCGTCGCAGACTGCCGCTTCGGCGAAGACTGCGTTGTAGATGGTCGTGTGTAGGGCTCTGTCGTCGGGCCTGACTTCGTAGATGTCTTCGGTTCGTCCAGTGTCGCTATCGGGGTGTTGTCGGTCATAGTGGGCGCCAAGCGGCCCCGTCGTTGCGTCCTGCTGGCCGGTGAGACGCGTCGCGCCGGCGACTGACTCGAGGGCCGATACGTTCGCGAACGCGTTGTCGCGACGTGCCGCTGTATCGGCCACGGCGCGTGCCCGCGTGTCGTCGCACACCTGGAAAAACTCGAAGGATGCTGCGCCGAAGACGACCACGTCAGGCGCAAGCCCGAGGTCGAAAGCCTGACGCAACCAACTTCCACTACCCGTTGGACCGAGCCCACCAACGGCAATGTTGATGGCGGCACGTCCGCTCGATTCCCGCACCGCGTCGGGGTCGATGCCGCGTTTGACGGGGCTCGCTCCAACGAAGACGATCTCGAAGTTTTCGTCGGCAGCCACGATGTTGTGGGCGTGGCCGAACTGATCTGCGGAATACCAGAAGTCGCTGCTCGTGTCGACGGTCGGCGACCGCCTCATCTCGACTCGGAGTTGCTCGTAGGCGGCGCTGGCACGGCTCGAAGCCTCTAGCGCCACCGCGGTGTCACCAGTACTGGCACCGACCGTGGACCGGGTCGGACACGCTGCTTGGAAGAAGACGTGATCCCGGATCTCTTCGACGAATGCGGTGCTTTCGTCGCCGTCGAGCCAGCCCCGAAGGTTACCTGAGTCTCGGTTGTCCCCGACCATGGCACCGAGGGACTGCAGTTCGACCGTTGCCTGTGAGATCGCGGCGCTCCAGGCCTGGGCGTCATCGCAGAACGCGTGAGCGCTGTCGAAGTGGTCGATGGTCAGTGCGGCGAGGGTGCCGATTTCGTCGACGGGAACGAGCGACGTGATTTCGCGGCCGTCCGTCGTGGTCGGCGATTCTGGCGATGTCGACGCTGGTGCCGTCGTGGGACCGGTGTCGCAACTGTTCAGCTCGATCTCGAAGCCGTACTCGTCGATGATGGTTTCGACGGTGCAGTCTTCCGAGGAGCGACTGATGTCGCTCGGCGATGGAGCGGCTTGGGCGATGATGTTCTCGGCTCGTTGCGACGGGCCGGCATCGGACCCACAGCCAACGACCAGGAGTACGCACGCGGCCACCGCCCAGGTCGATGCTGGCGAGTTGCCCGACTCGCGACGGGCTGGTCGCTGCAATGCGACGAGTACCACCGGTACCGTTGCGAACATCAGAACGTCGACCAACACGTGTCGCGAGGGTACCGGGACGGCGGTTGCTGATCGAGTCGCGGCTGGGCGGTCGTAGTCTTGCCCCCATGAACTACGGCAGTTGGCCCTCACCCATCTCGGCAGCCTCGTTGGTGGCCGGCGCGGTCGGCATCGCCGAGGTGGTGCCGGACGCCGACGATGTCTGGTGGGTCGAGTCGCGGCCAGACGAGGGCGGCCGGAGCGCGCTGATGCGCTGGCGCGTCGGAGTCACGACGGAGGTCACGCCCTCTGAGGCGAACGTGCGGACCTTGGCACACGAGTACGGCGGCGGAGCGTGGTGGGTTCACGACGGGGTGGCGTTGTATGTCGACCTGTCGGATCAGCGGCTGCGGCGGATCACCGTCGGGGAGCACGGCGACGAGGCGCCGACACTGCTTACCCCTGAACCGTCCGTGCCGCGCGGCCTCCGATACGCCGACGGCCGGGTACTCCCCGACGGCGCGTGGTACGTCTGTGTGCGAGAAGACCACACCCGGGGAACGGCCGAGGCGGTGAACGAACTGGTGGCCGTGGCCACCGACGGTTCGATGCGTATCGAGCTGCTGGCAACGGGCGCCGACTTCTACTCGTGTCCCCGACCTTCCCCCGACGGCACCCAGCTGGCCTGGGTGCAGTGGAACCACCCCAACATGCCGTGGGATGACACCGAGCTGTGGTTGGCCGATCTCGATGGAGGCGCGGTCACAAACGCGCGGCGCATCCAGGGTGGCGGCGCCGAATCGATCTGGCAGCCCGAGTGGAATGCGGCCGGCGAGCTGCACTACCTGTCCGACCGATCCGACCTGTGGTGGCTTTATCGCCAGGGACAGGACGACCCGGTGATGTCCGGTGCCGAGATCGTCTGCCCGGGTTGGGTGTTCGGCTTGTCCCGCTACGCATTTGGACCCGACGATGTTCCGGTGGCCATCACGTCGACCGACGGCGTCGAGTTGTTGTCCGTCGCCCCCACGCTCACCATGGTCAACGGCATCCGTCTGGGCGGCGGCGAGCTCGTCTGGTCGGGAGCGTCGTGGGCGCACGAAACCGAGATCTGGCGGGGCGAGACGCTGGTGCGACCCGCTCGCGATCATGGCGTGCCCGACGGCTTCTTGCCGCCGCCCGAGTCGATACGGTTCGCTACCACCGATGGCGATGTCGCCCATGCGATCTACTACGCCCCGGCCAATCCCAATGTGGTGCCTCCGACCGATGAGCTGCCACCCCTGTTGGTGCTGGCGCACGGTGGGCCAACCTCGGCGGCGCGTTCGCAGCTCGACTTGGCCAAGCGCTACTGGACCAGCCGCGGTATTGCCGTCGTCGACGTCAACTACCGCGGCAGCGTCGGATACGGACGCGCCTACCGCAACAAGCTGCGTGGGGCGTGGGGCGTGGCCGACGTGGCCGATTGCGTGGCTGCGGCCCGCTACCTCGCCAACCGGGGCAGCGTCGACGGCGAACGACTCTTGATCAAGGGCGGGAGCGCAGGCGGGTTCACCGTGCTGTCGGCGTTGGTGTATTTCGACGACTTCGCCGCCGGGGCCAGCCGTTATGGCGTCGCGGATCTCGAGGCGTTGGCCACCGATACCCACAAGTTCGAGAGCCGCTACCTCGATCTGCTGATCGGTCCGTATCCGGAGGCCCGAGAGGTCTATGTGGAGCGGTCGCCAATCAACCACGTCGACAAGCTCTCGGCACCGATGATCGTGCTCCAGGGCAACGAAGACGAGGTTGTGCCACCCAATCAGTCTCGCATGATCGTCGCCGCGCTCGAGGCCAAAGGCGTGCGCGTGGAGTACCTCGAGTTCGAAGGTGAACAGCACGGATTCCGCAAGTCCGAAAACATCATCACGGCCCTCGAGGCCGAGCTGTCCTTCTTCGGCAAGGTCCTCGGCTTCACCCCCGCTGAAGATTTGTGAGGGATTTGCGGGTCTGGAACACGCAAATCCCTCACAAATCTCAAGTTTTTGGCCTTTCGGCGGCAACGCGGCAGCGGACGGCGAGAAGTTCGCGCAGATCGCCTTGCAGGTCGGCGCTGAATTGATTGCGGTACGTCTCGTCGGTCACCAGCGAGACGGTGAACTGCAGTCCGCTGAACGCAGCGATGAAACCGGATACGACGACGAGCGATCGTGTGACCACGACGGGGTGGCCGAACAGGGAGAAGTTGAACAAGGGATCGAACGTTTCCGGAGTGAGCGTCGTCCATTGCAGGATCGTTTCCTCGCCCACGGTGAACAGTCCGAAGACGACGTAGAACACCGCGACCATGATCGAGACGAGTGCCACCTGAATCAGCTGTGCGACCAACAACAGCAGCGCGAGATTGACCCGTTCTCCTCGGCTGAGCGCGGCCGGGTTGGGCTGCGTTGGTTCGGTCGGCGGCGCAAGCGCGCGAATCGGCGAGTTCTGGCAGAGGCGTTGCACCTGTTCCCACGAGCCAAAGCTGTTCAGGTCGTCCAGCGTGTGACGCAGTCCCAGGCCGATGAACAGCACCCCGATCAGCGAGATGAAGGCCACGACGATCGCGAAAAAGACCAGGGGGATGTGCGATGACACCTGCCAGATTTCGGCGTTGACGAAGAGAAAGGCCGAGAACAACAAGAGCAGCGGCAGCGACTTGGCGAACAGGTTGACGATGCCGGCGACCTGGCTCCACATCTGACGCAGCGCCCACGGGATCATGGGGAACAGTCCGTAGCTGGTGACGATGTAGGCGATACCGAGGATGACCAGATTGATTGCGACCCACTGGGGGAAGTCGATGGCGTTCTCCGTCGTGAGGGCCCGCAGGCCTGGGGGTACGAGCACGAAGACGGCGAGTTCGAGCGGCCCGATGTCGTTGGGAATCTGGTTCCAGCGACGGCCGCGCAGTCGGTTCACAACCGCCAGGGCTCCGCCGATCGCTGCGACGCCGACCCCAAACCAGAATGCCTGATCCCAGCCTGAGAGGTCGGGGCTGAAGGCGAGAAAGAGCTCGGCGAAGACCACGAGGACGAGGAACCGGAACATGCGGGTGAAGATGTCCTCCGATGCCGAATAGTCCGGCATCAAATGCGGCACCCCTCGGTCGACAAACCAGTCGTCAACCGAGGGGTGCGGCACATGCTCAGACATCGGCCCGATCGTAGCGTCGGGCCGTCCTACTGAAGATTTGTGAGGGATTTCGGGGTTCCAGACCCTCCTATCCCTCACAAATCTTCTCGAGGTCAGTCGCCGGCGACGAAGTAGGTCCACTCGCCGTCGGCATCGATTCCGGTGCGGTAGCCGAGGTAGCCGTCATCGGCGTAGTACGACAGGTCGGTGGGATAGCCGAGCGCTTCGAGTTCGGCCAGAATCTCGGGGTCGGGGTCGGTCCAGTCGATGATGTTGGTGGCCCGAGGCCAGGCCGCCGTCCCGGTCTCCTCGAGGATGGTGACCGGCACACGCATATGTTCGATCAAGGTGCGCATGATGGGGTCGCCGTAGCGTTCGTCGTTCTGCCAGGTTTCGATCGGCTTGCCGCCGCCGAACGAGGCGGTGAACCCGTCAGCGCTCAGTTCGGCCTCGATTGCGGTCCAGTCGCACGCCGTGACAGCGGCGACGATCGCCTCGAAACGGGTCGCCTGGGCAGCGTTGAGTTCGGTCGGCGTCGGGGGAATCGTCATTCCCTCGGCCGAACAGGAGGTGGGCGGAGCGACGGTGCCGTTGCTCTGTTGGATGCGCACGCCGTCGAGGACCTGCCCGGGGGTCCAACCGCCGGGGATGCCGGTGGCGCTGGGGAAGCGGACGCTGCTGACGATCGTGCGATCGCCGAGCTCGGCGATCCGAAGCACCTGGCCGTTGCCGTTGTCATCAGGAGCGAACGTGGCCTGGCGAACCGGCACC
>CBESNZ010000051.1:0-12813 GCA_965531045.1 uncultured Acidimicrobiales bacterium | reverse complement strand
CGCCTGAAGGCGCGCAAAGGGCTGGCGTGGTCGCGCATGTTTCGGTGATGTCCGTCTGAAAAGTCTCATAACAATTTCCCAACACGCGACTGAGGCATCTCGACATACCCAGGACCAGCGAACGCGCCTGTTTCGGTGAACTCTTCCTCGAACACGGAATCGTCCGCATCATCGACATAGATGTCGTCAGGATCGACGTTCTCGAGAAGTTCATCTCCTACAGGCTCCGCCCCGATAGCCCCGATAGCGCTGCCAACGGCAGCGGTGGCCGCAATTGTCGCTCCAGCGCCAATGTCTGCGGTTGCTGAACGCAAATCACCGGCAGGAGGCGAGCCCGCCACCGCGGTGTCGTCTCGCCAGGTGGCGTTCGTCGGTATCGTCCTCGCCGTGATGGTCGCCTTGGTCGTGGTGTTCGGCATGGTCGGCGACGAAGCAGGGGCCTACGACGGCAACTTCTCCTACGCCGAGCCCACGCTGTACATCGTGCAGCCTGGCGACAGCCTGTGGTCGATCGCCGAGGCGCTTCGTCCCAATGCCGACCCGCGGCCGCTCGTCGACGAGCTCCGGTCAGCAGCGGGGAGCGCCAACCTGCAGATCGGTCAGCGGCTTCTCATTCCGTCCCCGGTGGCCGGCTGACGTACCGCAGGAACAGCTCGCCGTCGTGTTCGAGGATCCGGTCCAGATCGAGATCGGTCGGCGGCACGATCGTGGGGCCGGCTGCGATCCGTTTGCTTTCGCCGCCGGCGATTTTCGGGGCCAAGCTCAGGCACCATTCGTCGATCAGTCCGAGGCTCGCCATCTCGCCGTTGAGCGACGGGCCGCCCTCCAGCAGCACAACTCGTACGTCGCGGGCGTACAAATCCGCCAACATCACGTGCAGGTCAACACGCTGGTCGCCGGCTTCGATCACCTCGGTGTGATTTCGCAACTGCGCAATGCGTTCGGGTTCTGCCGCCGCCGAGGTGTACACCAACGGCCGATGGCCGCCTTCGAACAGGCGCCCCCCGACGTCGAGATTGCCCGAACCCGTCACCACGACCAGTGTCGGGGTCGGCGACTGGCCGGCTGCCTCACGTCGGCCGACGACGTCCGGACGAATCGCCGGTGGCCCGTAGTTCTCGGCTCGGGCCGTCCCGGCGGCCACGAGGATGGCATCGGGGACTGCTCGAATGGCACGAAACACCAGCGAGTCGCCCTCGCCACCAAGCGCGTCCGAAACCCCACCGACGGCGGTGGCCCCATCGGCGCTCGCCACCATGTTCACCATCACCCAGGGGCGATTTTCCGGTGCGGGCCGATCGTCGGAGCGATACAGCCCGACGAGCCCGTCGAGGTCGATCGTTTCGGGAGCCGCTGGGATTGGAAGAACCTGACGCACACCGAAACGTTATCGTTTCGTGCCTCGTGAAGGGGGTTCTGTGGATGACCAAGCGGTTATCCACCGGCACCTGTGGACCAACACCGCGAAATCCACGGGTAATCCCCATGGTTGTCCCCTTCCGATCCACAGGACTTCTCCGTAGGTTGGGCCTTGCAAATCGCGGTGCGGAGTACGCCGGATTGGTAGACGCAAGGCAGCCGCGGGTTGCCTCGTGTCTTTCGAGCCGATGAATTCGTCGCTACCGTGGGAGGTGCCGACAACGCTTCGCTCGTGCCTGGCGTGCTTCGCCCGCGATTTGCCTAGAACGCTCCCCTGGAGGCCCCGTGGCCATTGCTCCTGATCCTGCTCGTATCGGCCTTCGCCGCATGTTCACCGCTCCGGGGGTCCACCCCTATGACATGGTCGAATGGGTGCGACGCGACGCTCGCATCACCGACTATCGCGACGGTTCCGTTGCCTTTGAGCAGGCCGCCGTCGAAGTTCCGGCCGAGTGGTCGGTCAACGCCACAAATATCTTGGCGCAGAAGTACTTTCGCGGCACGGTGGGAACGCCGCAGCGCGAAACCTCGCTCCGTCAGGTGGCCGACCGGGTCGCCGACACGATTGCGCAGTGGGGGATCGACGGCAACTATTTCGCCGACGAAGAAGAAGCCGACGCGTTTCGCGACGAGCTGAAATACCTGATCATCACCCAGCGCGCGGCGTTCAATTCACCGGTGTGGTTCAACATCGGCGTCGCAGGCGTTCCCCAGCAGGCCAGTGCCTGCTTCATCCTCGCCGTCGAGGACGACATGGCGTCGATCCTCAACTGGTACGCCGAAGAGGGCATCATCTTCAAGGGTGGGTCCGGTGCAGGAGCGAACCTCTCCGCCATTCGCGGTTCGACCGAACCACTCGACGGCGGCGGCACCGCAAGCGGTCCGGTGTCGTTCATGCGAGGCGCCGATGCGTCGGCCGGAACGATCAAGAGCGGCGGGAAGACCCGTCGGGCCGCCAAGATGGTGGTTCTCGACGCCGACCACCCCGACATCGAGGACTTCATTTGGTGCAAGGCCGTCGAGGAGCGCAAGGCCCGCGCGCTGGGCGCGGCCGGCTTCGACATGGACCTCGACGGAAAAGACAGCTTTTCCATCCAATATCAAAACGCCAACAACTCGGTGCGTCTCACCGACGAGTTCATGAAGGCCGTGCTCAACGACGACGATTGGCATCTCACCGCCCGCACCGATGGTCGGGTCGTCAAGACCGTCAAGGCCGCCGAGTTGCTGCGCCAGATCTCCGATGCGGCATGGCAGTGCGCCGATCCTGGCGTGCAATTCACCACCACGATCAACCGCTGGCACACCGCCTCGAACACGGCACCGATCAACGCGAGCAACCCCTGTTCGGAGTACTTCCACCTCGACAACTCCGCCTGCAACCTGGCATCGCTGAATCTGTTGCGTTTCCTCGTCGACGATGGTGCCGGAAATGAGGCGTTCGACATCGATGCATTCACCGCCGCCGCGCAGGTGATGATCACCGCCCAGGAAATTCTGGTCGGGAACGCGTCCTACCCCACCGACAAGATCGCCGAAACCACAAAGGCGTTCCGCCAACTGGGTCTGGGATATGCCAACCTCGGCGCGCTGCTCATGGCGTTGGGATTGCCCTACGACAGCGATCAGGGGCGTTCGATCGCCTCGGCGATAACGGCGCTCATGACCGGCACGGCCTACATGCAGTCCGCCCGAATGGCCTCCCGATTGGGTCCCTTCGAGGGGTTCGCCGAAAATCGCGAACCGATGCTCGGTGTGCTCAACATGCATCGTGACGCCCTGGGCGGCATCGACTCGTCGCTGGTTCCGGCCGACCTCCTCGAGGCCACGGAGGCGGTCTGGGACGACGTGTGCTCGCGGGCCCCGCGAACCGGGGTCCGGAATGCGCAAGTCACCGTACTGGCGCCCACCGGCACGATCTCGTTCCTCATGGATTGCGACACCACGGGCATCGAACCCGACCTCGGCCTCGTCAAGATGAAGAAGTTGGTCGGTGGCGGCACGATGAGCATCGTCAACCAGACCGTGCCCCGCGCTCTGGCCCGGCTCGGATATCGCCCCGCGGAGATCGACGAGATCGTGGCGCACATCGACGAGAATCACAGTGCGCTCGGCGCGCCACACCTGCTGCCCGAGCATCTTGCGGTGTTCGCGTGCTCGATGGGCGACAACACGATCGACTACCGGGGTCACCTCAAGATGATGGCCGCCGCACAGCCTTGGCTCAGCGGAGGCATCTCCAAAACGGTCAATGTGCCCGAAGATGTCACCGTCGACGACATCGACGCGCTTTACCGCGAAGCGTGGCAGCTCGGCATCAAGTCGGTTGCGGTGTATCGAGACAATTGCAAGGTTGGACAACCGCTCTCCACCGGAAACGGATCCGCGTCCGGAACCTCCGGCACGGAGGCCGAACCGAAACCCGACGCGATCGTCGTCGAGCGCATCGTGCGAGAGCCGATTCGCCAGAAGCTGCCCCGCAGTCGGTCGTCGCGCACGTTCGAGTTCCGTGTTGCCGACTGCAAGGGTTTCGTAACCGTCGGGCAGTATGAAGATGGCTCGCCCGGCGAGATCTTCGTACGCGTTTCCAAGCAGGGCTCCACCCTCGCGGGCATCATGGACGGCTTCGCCATCGCCGTGAGCCACGGCTTGCAGTACGGCGTGCCGATGCGGGCCTATGTCGACGCCTTTGTGGGCATGCGATTCGAGCCGGCCGGGATGACCGACGATCCCGACATTCGGATCGCGAACAGCCTGATGGACTACTTGTTCCGGAAGCTCGCAGTCATGTATCTCGCCCCCGAGGAGCGGGCGGCGCTCAACATCTTCACGACCGGTGAACGCACGCAGCCAACACTTCCCGGCGTTGTCGAGTCGGTCACCGAGACCGCACAGGGCATCGATGTCGCCGCCGATCCACCAACCATTCCCAGCGCCGCTGACCTCGCCGCGCAGCTGCACCACGGTGTCGAGTTGCGCGACGGCGAATCAGCGATCGTCGAAGCCTCTGACGCGCCGTTGTGTATGCAGTGTGGTGTGCACATGCGTCGGGCCGGGAGCTGCTACGCCTGCCCCGACTGCGGCAACACCTCTGGTTGTAGCTGAACGTTGAAATAGCAACGATCCGCGCCCCGTCGCGGGTGCCGCTTCGGGACGGTTTCCCCACGCTGTATCGACGATTAATGCCTGGTTAATGGCCGCATGTGACACTCGTGTCCATAGCGGGAACCTTCCCCAACGGGGTACCGGGGTCTGGTGGCAGCGTGATGCACCAGACTCCGGAGTTTCCGGCCTCCCAACGGTGTGACCGAGCGACTCTCGGCCTACTCTGGCCCGAAGGGGATGATGTTGGGCACCGCAGGGGCTTGGCGACGGCGTGCCCCTTGTACTTGCAGTCGTGTCGCACAGGAGTAGGCAGTGGCAGAGCTTCGGTTCTCCTTTGGAACCATGGGATCAGGCAAGTCGACAATGGCGTTGCAGATCCATCACAACCTGTCACAGCGTGGTCTGAAGGGGCTGCTGTGCTCCCAACTCGACCGGCAAGGGGCCAAGGTCTCGAGTCAACTCGGGGTATCGGCCGACGCGTTCGAGGTCCACGCCGATGTCGACCTGTTTGCCGTCGCGAAGGCTGTGGTGATGCGGCACGGCCGCCTCGACTATGCGGTGTGCGACGAGGCACAGTTCTATACGCCGGGCCAGATCGAGCAACTCGCTCGCGTGGTCGACGAGTTCGCAGCCGACGTGTACGCCTTCGGCCTGCTCACCGACTTCAAGGGCACGCTCTTTCCGGGTACGCAGCGCCTGCTCGAGTTGGCGGATCACAACGCCGAGCTGCAGGTTGAGGCGCGCTGTTGGTGCGGCAAGCGAGCCACCCACAACGCTCGGGTGGTTGACGGGCAGCAGGTGTACGAAGGTGAGTTGATGGTGGTCGACGATCCGGCGCAGGCTCCCGATGTCCGCTACGAACTTCGCTGTCGTACCCATTGGCATTCGGGTGAAGGCGTACATCAATCACACACCATCGACCTGAGCGAGCTGGTCTGACCGAGCCGCTCGGGTTGGATATGCGCCGACGTGGCCGTTGTCGTCGCAGCCGTCAGGCGGGCAGCGGAGACGGCGTACCCTCGTGGTCCTTCCGAGAGAAGCGAAGGTACAGCGACGGCACCACAAACAGATTGAGGAATGTCGAGGTGACCAAACCTCCGAGGATCACGATGGCCATCGGGTGCTCGATCTCGTGACCGGCGATGTCGCCGGCGATCACGAGCGGGAGTAACCCCAGCCCGGTTGTCAGCGCGGTCATGAGGATGGGTGCCAAACGTTCCTCGGCGCCCCGTATCACGAGCGCCGGGCCAAATTCCATGCCCTCTTCATTCTCCAGATGCTGGAAGTGGTTGATCATCATGATGCCGTTGCGGGCCGCGATGCCGAGCACGGTGAGAAAGCCCACCAACGAACCGAGCGAGATGATGCCGCCCGACAACCAGGCACCCAGCACGCCTCCGACGAGGGCCGACGGCAAGGTGATCATACCCAAGAGCGCCAATCGCCAACTGCCGAATGACGTGAACAGCAGGAGCAGAATCGCGAGCGCAGCCAGCGATGAGTATTTGAACAGCGATGACTGCGTTTCCTGCCGCTCCTGGTACTCGCCGATGATGTCGGCGGAGTAGCCGAGCGGCATGTCGATGCCGCGCACGACATCCTCCACGTCGCGAGCGATTGAACCGAGGTCGCGGCCGCCGACGTTGGCGCTGACGTCGAGGCGACGGCTCTGATTTTCGCGTTCTATCGACTTGTCGACCGGTCTAATACTGACATCGGCCAGCTCGGACAGCTGCACGACCTCACCCGACGGCGTATCGATCAGGAGCCGCGCAATGTCGTCGGGGCTGTTGCGAGTTTCGGCAGTGCTCCATACCTGGACGTCAAATGCTCGACCGTTTCGGAAGATGTCACCGACCTCTTCGCCTGCGACCAACGTCGCAACCGATCGGCGAACGTCACCTGGCTTTACGCCGTATATCTGCGCTTGCTCCAGGTCGACCTCGATGTGGAGCTGCGGCACTTTCACGTGCAGTTCGACATGGAGATCGGTCAGGCCATCGACACTCTGCAATTGTGCTTCGACCTCTCGGGCGACCTCGTCGATCTTGTCCAGATCCGGACCGAATACCCGCACCACGATGGCGTCGCTCGACCCGGTGAGTACTTCGCGCACGCGCTCTTTCAAATACGTCTGGACGTCGCGGAACAGCCCCGGGTAACCATCCACGGTCGCCTGAATTTCGGCGACCGTGTCGTCGTAGTCGACATCTGGATCGACGCTCACCCAGTTCTCCCCGAAGTCGATGCCCACCACCTCGTCGGCGATCAGCGCCTGGCCGATGTGGGCGCCGAAGTTCCTCACGCCAGGAATTGCTTGCAGCTCGGGCGAGACGGCCTCGGTGATGCGGACCATTTCTTGTTGCGAGGTGCCGGGCCGTGTCAGCCAGTGCATGAGAAAGTCGCGCTCTTTGAACGACGGCAGCAGCTCCTGTCCGAGGGTGGGCACGAGCAGTACACCGACAAGGGCGAGGCCCCCGATGGTGCTGTAGGCCGGCCGGGGCGACCGCACCAGACGGGTCGTGACCCTCGTGTAGGCCCGCTTCAGCGGCGGCAGAATTGGTGACTCGTGCCGTTCGAGCGGAGCATTGCGGAGCAAGAGCAAACTGAGCGCCGGCGTGACCGTCAAAGCCACCGCCATCGAAGCGAGGATCGCCAATGCATACGACGTGGCGAGCGGCCGAAAGAATGCTCCCGACAATCCCTCGAGGAAGAACACCGGCACGAGCGCGGCGACCTCGATCAACGTTGCGTAAACGATGGCGCTGCGGACCTCGAGCGACGAATCGAGCACGATCCGGGATGTGGAAAAAGGCGTGCCGAGTTGGCGGTGTTGGCGAAGTCTTCGCACGATGTTCTCGACGTCGATGATCGCGTCGTCGACCACCGCCCCGAGCGCGATGATGAAGCCCGCCAGGATCATGACGTTGATCGTGACGCCTCGCAGATACAGGATGAGGCCGGCCGACACCAACGACAGCGGGATCGCCACCAGGCTGATCAGCGCCACTCGCCATTCGAACAGGAACAAGCCCAATACGATGACCACCAGCACTGACCCGATGAGCAGGGCTTTGGTCAGGTTGTCGAGTGACAGGGTGATGAACGTGGCGGGGCGGAAGATCTCGCTGTCGATCTCGACGCCCTGAAGCCCCGGACGCAGCTCATCGAGGGCCTCCTCGACCCCTTCGGTCACCTCGAGGGTGTTGCCCCACGGAAACTTCTCGACGATGAGCATGAGGCCGGGGCCACCGTCGATGACCGCATCCCCGATGAGCGGTTGGTGGTCGATCACGACGTTGGCCACGTCGCCGAGACGCAGCACTTCGCCGTCGCGTTCGGCAAGGGCGATTTGCGCAAGATCTTCCGGCTCGACGATCGGCAGCACGCTTCGGATACCCAAGCGTTGGTTCGGTGTCTCGAAGAACCCGCCGGTTCCCACCATTGCGCCGTCGGAGAAGTGCAACAGGCCCGAATCGAGCGAGTCGGCCGTTACCTGCATCAACTCGTCGAGCGATACGTTGCGTTCGGTCAGCTTGTTGGGGTCGACCTGGACCTGCAACATCTCGATGCGCTCGCCCCAAATGGCAACGTTGGCCACCCCCGGCACCCGCATGAGCCGTTGACGGATGCGCCAGTACGAGTTCATCGACATCTCGATCAACGAGTGCTCGTCCGATGTCAAACCGATCTTCATCGCTCGGCTCGTTGCCGAGAGCGGCTGCAACATGATGGGCGGGCTCGCCCAGGTGGGCAGCGTCGGGATGACCGTGGCGAGTCGCTCCTGCACCAATTGGCGGGATTCGATCAGGTCGGTGCCCGGGTGGAAGATCAATTGAATGGCGGAGAGGTCCGGCACCGACTTGGAGCGGATCACATCGAGGTCGGCAATGCCGTTGAGCGCGTCTTCCAGCGGTACGGTCACCAGTTCTTCGACCTCGCTGGCCGACAGTCCCAGTGCCGCGGTCTGTACCTCGACCTTGGGCGGCGAGAACTCGGGGAAGACATCGACCGGAGCATCGCGTAGCTGGAGGCCGCCGAACACCAACAACACGACTGGCAGGAACACCGCCAGGTACTTGAAACGTAAGCTCGTGCTGACGATCCACCGCATCATGGTTCGCTACTTCCCGATTCCGAACTCGACCCCGTACAACTCAGCCGCACCAACCAGCACGACCGACGTGCCAGCGGCCGGGCCATCATTGAGAACAGCGACATCGCCTTCGATGTAGTCGATGTCGATCGACTGCCGCAGATACACCAAGGGTTTCGGATTGGTATAGGTCCAGGTGGAACCTTCGTAGTGATAGATCACCGCCGAGTAGGGCACTACCAGTCGGTCCTCGCCGTTGACCTGCTCGCTGGCAACTTCGCCGAGCTCAACGCCGGTGCGCTGCGCTGCGCGATCGGTGAGCGTGATCTCCCACAGGTCCGGGCCAACCTCCTCGACGGTCGCTGGCTTCTCCACCTCGACGCTGTCGGCTGCGCTCGAGCATCCGCTGAAGCCGAGCGACCCAATCAGAACTGCTGCGCCGATCGTGCATGCGCGGTTCATGGCATCCCACTTTCTGTCGCAGCCTGCGCCGCCGGTTCTTGTAGCGATTTCCTCGGGAATCGTGGCCGTTTCTCGTCGGCCACTTCGGCGTCTATCCCGGAGTTCTGTTCGTGGCCTCCGGGTGCCGGCTCGTCGGGCGATGGGCTGTCGCCGGACGAGAGCATCAGAAACAGCGACGGTGCGATGACAACGAGGACGGCGGCCGACGAGAACATGCCGCCAAGGACCGCGACGGCCATCGGCCGCAATATTTCGAGCCCGGCGATGTCGCCGAAGAGGATCAACGGAATCATGGCCGCGCCGACCGCAACGAAGTTGGTGAGGGCGGCGCCGATGTGCTCTTCGCTTCGCTGGTCGATGTAGGCCAATCGATCTCCGGCGAAATCGAGCGGCGCAGAGCTCTGATATCGCTGCATGAGCGTCAACAACGACCGAAGCGTGATCGCAGCCACCCCGAACAGGCCGATGGCCGACCCAATGGAATAGATTCCGCCTCCGATTGCGATTGCTACCACCGACCCGGCGAGTGACAGGGGCACGAGAAGCACGCTCAGGAAGGCCAGCCGCCAGCTGTCAAACGCGGCTTGTAGCACCAGGAAGGCCGCAATCGCTGCGGTGAGGATGACGAAGGCGACGCGCTGTTGGTCGGCATCGGCGTCGGTGCGATCGTCCTGCACCGCTACGTGGTACTCGAACGGCAATCCGGCGGCTGCTACCGCGACCTCGACGTCGTCGCCGACCTCGTCGAGGTTGCGGTCTGACACGTCGGCGATCACATCGATGTAGCGAGACACGGCGTCGCGCCGGATGACCGCCTGGTTTGGAGCGATTCGAACGTCGGCCACGTCTTCGAGTCGTACCACGTCGCCGCTCGGCGTATCGATGAGCAGGTTGCGAATGGCGGTGACGCTGTTGCGTTGTTCGGGGGGACTCCAAACAATGACGTCGAACACCTTCTGTTCCTCGAAGAAGCTGCCGACCTCGATACCGGAGAGCAATGTGGCAGCAGCGCGGCGGACATCGCCCGGTTTGATCCGGGTCGCTGCCGCCCGCTCGAGATCGACCT
This sequence comes from uncultured Acidimicrobiales bacterium, assembly GCA_965531045.1. GTDB lineage: Bacteria > Actinomycetota > Acidimicrobiia > Acidimicrobiales > SHLQ01 > CBESNZ01. The sequence continues at coordinate 2,665 of CBESNZ010000051.1, read as the reverse complement.
CGATCTCCACGGTTGGCTCCGACACGGGATGCATCGCTCGAACGCTCGACGTTCCGTCCACGCCGCTGACCATTGCGGCGACTTCGTCGGCGAGCGGCCCAAGGATCTCGGGATCCTCTCCATAGACGCGCACCACGAGGTCGTCGGTGGGCTGCTGCAGAATGTCCGTGACACGAACGTTGGCGAACGTTTCGGTGTTGGGTAGCCCAATGCCTGGATACCCCTGAACAACCGCTTGCACGGCGGCGACGGTCCCGTCGTAGTCGGCGTCGGGGTCGATGTTGACCCAGATACCGGAGCTGTTGACGTTGGCCACCTCGTCGGACAACACAGCCCGACCAACCTGCGCTCCCACGTTGCGTACTCCGGGAACGGTTCGAAGTTCGGCGACCGCGGCGCTCACGATGCGTTCCGTCTCCTGCAACGACGTGCCGGCCGCGGCCTCGAGACCGATCAGCAGGTCGGTCTGTTTGAACGTGGGTACGAAGTCCCGGTCGATCGTTGGGACAAGGGCGAGAGCCAGCGCCCCCAAGACCACGGCTGCGCCGATGCCGAGAGCTGTTTTGCGAAACGCGAGTTGCGAGATGGCTGCGACCCGGTGCATAGCAGCGCTGAGTTTGGTGGGTTTGGTCGCTCCCGTGTTGTGGTTTGGGTGCAGCGTCGCATGAAGCGCTGGCGTGACCGTAACGCCCACGATCTGCGCCACGAGGACAGCGACCAACATCACGAGGGCGATGGTGGGCAGGAACTCGCCGGCTGCGCCATCCATCAGCAACGCGGGGATGGCGGCAATCGCCATCACCGTGGTTGCGTACAGCAGCGGACGTTGCGTTGCGAGTACGCCATTGGCGGTTCGACTGATCAACGATCGATCCCCATCGCCGCCGCCGAGGTGTTGGCGCAACGCGTCGGCGTTCATGATTGTGTCGCCGATGATGATGATCATCATCAGGCCCAGTCCGGCGAACACCATGGCGTTGACGGTGGTGTCGGTGGCCATCAACAGCAACAGTGCGCCGCTCAACGACACCAGCAGCGAGGCGAGTGCGACGATTGCCGCCCGCCAGCCGCCGATCAGGAGGAACACGAGCGCTGCGACGACCAGAATGCTGATGCCGGTGGCCAGCGCCACATTGTCGGTCGAGCGTTCGACGTAGCTGGCGGGTCGAAAGAGGTCGGTGGTGACAGTGACGCCGCTGAGTCCTGGGGCCAGTTCGTCCAGCGCCTCTTCGACGATGTTGGTGACCTCGGTCGTGTTGCTCCAAGGGAACTTCTCGACGATCAGTAGCAGGCCGTCGCCGTCTTCGACGATCGCATCGCCGATGAGCGGTTGGTGATCCTCGACCACGGTGACGAGGTCACCCAGTGTCAACTCTTCGTTTCCTTCGATCGGCACGCCGGCGAGATCCTCTGGGCCGTCGATCGAGAACACGTGCTGTACACCGATTCGTTGGTTCGGCCCGTCGATAAACCCGCCGGTTCCAGGCGTGGATGCTTCGAGATAGCTCAGTGGCGAGGTCCACAACGCATTGCCGGTTGTCTTGACCACGTCGAGCAGGGTGACGTCGGACTCGCGAAGCGTCTCCGGATCGACCTGGACCTGGAGCTGTCGTTGTCGTTGACCCCAGACCGAAACGTTTGCGACGCCGTCGCCGCCCATCAAGAACGGCCGTACTGTCCAGCGGGCGAGGACGGACAGCTCGATGAGCGACAGATCGTCGGACGTGAGTCCGACCATCATCACCCGATTCTCCGAGGAGAGCGGTTGCACCATGGCCGGAGCGCGCGACACGTTCGGCAAGCCCGCTGCCTGCGTCAAGCGTTCCTGTACGACCTGACGAGCCTCCAACAGGTCCGTTCCTTCCTCGAACGTCATGACGATCGAGGACAACCCGGGCAAGGACTGCGACCGGATGTCCTCGAGCCACGCCACGCCATTGAGAAGGTCGGCTTCGAGCGGCGCCGTGATCAGTTGCTCGACCTCGAGCGCCGAAAGGCCCAATGCCTCGGTCTGCACCTCGACATATGGCGGAGTGAACTCCGGTAATGTGTCGACTTTCATGCTGCTGACCTGCAATGCACCCGCCACCAGAACCGCCGCCGAAAGTGCAAGAACAAGGGCTTTACGTTGCACGCAAAGCAAAACCAAACGCCGAATCATCGCTGCCCACCAGTCGTTATCGCATCGATCAACCCGGTGTCAGGACCGCTTGCCACAATTCGCCGCTGTGGCAACCCCTGCGTTTAGGAACCGTTGCGATCCCGTTCTGCCTTCGTTCGGGTTTCGATTTACCCTAGACAGGACACAGCCGTCAGGTCAAGGGGCTTCGGTCGGGAACGATATGCCTGGTGAATACGGTCGAAATGCATTGTCAGTTCAACTCGAAATAATATCGTCCCACAGACATCTATGATGAGAAATATGGGTAACAATATATCTCTAATCAGGCGCTCAGTTCAGGCCCAGGGCCGCCAACATCGAAGGGGGTGGGCTGTGATCGCCGACGGCGAGCATCGCCGCCCGTTCGATGTTGACCTGGTCCCACTCGCGGCCCGACCAACGGTCCCATGGTCCGGACGGAATCGAGCCGTCAACGCAGGCTCGTAGGTAACGCTGTAGGTCGCGAACTTCGTCGTGGCCACCGACCGGGCCGTGGCCGGGAAC